>JAEWSL010000012.1 GCA_023398295.1 Elusimicrobiota bacterium
GATATGCGCCCCTATTACCACGCGCGCGATGTGGTTTTGCTGCGCGCGCAATTACTTAAAGCAAAAGTCATTTTAATTTCAAAAACGCCATCGCCCGAAACGCTTTTCCTTGCGCAGGAAGGCAAAATAAAATGTTTTGATTTTAACGATTACGTCACAAAACAGCCCGCCGATACTTCTCCCGAAGCTGCGCGCGCGCAAATTATTTTGGAACATAAAAGCGGCAAATGGAGCAAGTTTTACAGCCAAAATCTGCTGGAAGCCCTGCGGCAAAATTTTCTCTCGGGCAAAAAAGCCTTGCTGATAATAAACCGTCTTGGTTTTAGCGGGGCGCACTCCTGCTTAAATTGCGGCGCTCTGCTTAAATGTCCTAAATGCGGGGGGGTGCTTTTATCTTCCGGCGGCAATAAAGATATTATGGCCTGCAAGTGCGGATATAAAACTTCCTTATCTTCTCAAAAATGCTCCGTTTGCGCAAATGAAATTTGGCGGCCTTTAAGCGGCGGCACGCAGGGCGCTTTTGACGACATAAAAAAACTTCTGCCTCAGGCAAAGGTATGCCGGCTTGATTCCCAAACTTTCAGTGCTTCCCAAAACGGCGCGCTTAAAGAGGCCGATATTATAATAGGCACTAATTTGGCCTTAAACGCGGATTTTGAAAACGGGAAAATAGGTCTTTGCGCCGTTTTGGACGCCGATATGGAATTAAACCGTCCCGATTTTCGCGCTTCAGAGCGTTTTGCGCAAATGATATTTTCGCTCAAAAATTTACTTTTATCTTCGGGCGGCGGCAAATTATTTGTGCAAAGCGTGCAAGGGCCCGCGCTTGACGTTGCCTGGCTTAAAGACGATAATTATCTTAATTTCGCGCGTGAAGAGCTTGCCCTGCGAAAAGAATTTAATTATCCGCCTTACGTTAAGCTGGTAAAAATTTTACTTACGTCTAAAAATCAAAAAGATTTGGAAGCTTCCTGCGAACTTATTTCAAAGACAATAGAAGAAATTTACGGCTCCGCCGTTCAGACCGAGGGAAGCTCCTCTTCATACGGGCCTTCGCATTTTTCAAAGGAAAAGCAAAAATATATTTTGGTAAAAGTTAAAGGCGAAAATATTTTAAGCGGTTTTATAAAAACTCTTAAAGCCTCCTCTTCGTCTAAAGCGCAGGTAAAGATTATTGCCGATCCCTACTTTTTTTGACGAGTATTTTTCTGTAAATAAAAATGGGCGCAGATGTTAAATCTGCGCCCGTTTTTAGGTCTAATTACCTACGGCAAGTAGGTCTTTTTTCTCTTGTTCATATATATAGGAAATAATATAATATTATCTGCTTTTATATTATAAGACGGGAGAGTGGCTATGAAAAATGTTTTTATCAGTCCGTTTTTAACTTTCTTTTTAAGCTTTTCTTTTCTATTGCCTCTATCGGCGCAAAATATAAATTTTCCCGAAATGAATAGTATAAAGGGACAAAATAATATTTCCAAGATATTAAACGAGAAAATAAATATCTCCAAAAGAGATAACACCGAGGTTAATATTCACGAGGAAAAGCAGGAAGTAATTTCAGAGCAAGTCGTATTTTACAATATGCTTAACGCCGCACAAGCGGCAAGCGATAATGAGGACGCCCTTGGTTTTTACGGGCTGATGGAAAATCTTAATTTGCTTGCTCTAAAGAATTATCTAAGAACCGCAAGCGGCGATAAAAATGCAATTATTGAAGACAGCATAAATATTTTAAGCGTTTCCTTAGCCAAGGGTATGATAAGCGATGAAGACAGGCAGAAAATGCAACGGGATTTGACGGAATATTTTTCTAATACCAAATCCTGCCGCGGAAGGGAGTGCGCCCGTCTGGGCGCAAGGGCTATAGCGCTTATGATGACAACATTTGATTTTTCGGGCAATATTAGCATTTTATCCGACAGCTTTGAAATACCTTCTTCCGCCAAAGGTGATAATTCGGAAGTGGTTTCCGTATTAAAAGCATCCATAAAAAACAATTTTGGCAATTTGGAGGAAGATCTTACCGCTAAGCTTGGTATTTTGGACGCTTTATATATAAGCGGCAATCTTACGGCGTTGGAGGAGGAGGTTTCTTCTCTGTTAGCCTCGCAGAGAGATATTTGCCGTAGGAAATACGAATGCCAAGAATATCAAGTAGGAGTTGCTTTAATTAACAGGCTTTCTTCTTACGGACATGCCGTCTTGCCGATCTTAAAGAAATTTTCAACGCTCAATGAAAATAACACCGTTGCGGCATGGGCCCAGGCAAACATAAATTTGGCGGCTTTATATCCTCAAGAAATAAATTTCGCACAAACGCAGGAACGTTTGGAGGATTTCTATTGCGGTTATCTGCCTGAAGTAAAAAATTCCGAATTAGATTTTGCGCTTACAAATGAAACGGCAAAAGCGTATCGTAACGGCTTGAAATATAAAATAGGCAAACCCGTTCCGATTGAAGTAAGGGAGATAGACAATAACGGCGGCAAAACGGAATATTATACACCGCCGTATCCTTTGCCCTATCATGGCTGGAAATGTCCTATTGTCGCAAGGCTTGTTCCCAATCAGCTCAAAGTTAAAGCCGAAGGGGAAGCAAAGAACCGCCGCGGCAACCTTATGGTTCTTATGACGGCGCTTTCTTTTTCGGATCCTGTTTTTATGATGGGTATGTCGGGTGTTTCTACGGGAAACAGCATTGCTAAGGCTGTTAGGGATAACAGAACGCTCTCAGAAGCGGGGCCGGAAATCTCAATAAACGCGGCATTTTTCTTTTTACCATTAGGTCCAAAAATACAGCAATTTGTAAATATTGCGCGCCCCGTAAAAGGCGCAAAGGAAATGTCTGCTCTTTATAATCGCGGTAAAATATTGGAAACAGGGGACTTTTTTCCCCACTATTCGCCAATAGAAGTACCTCTTAATCATATTAGTCCTCCGACTTCATTGAGCAAAATTTATACTCCGTATTCCCCTGCTGTTAAGGGGAAGGATGTGTTATGGAGAGGCATGTCTGTCAGCAAAGAAAATTTGATGAGCTTTTTTCAGGACGGTCTTCTGAAGGAAAAAACAATGGGAAATTCGTTCATTTTTCATTCCATGTCCTCTGCAAATATCGCCCATGAAATTCCCAATAGCAGAAAGATATGGTTTTCAGAAAGATATGGAACGGCTTTTCACTATGCCAAGAAAAGTCATCTTTCCGACAGAATAGTTGTTGTGGTGCAAACCAGAAAAAGTAAAATTGGAAATCCTCAAAAAGCGGTAACAGGCATATATACCGAATCCAGCGTTGCGTCGGAAAACATAGATGCGATATATGCTTTTATAAATTACAAAAACTCAAACACTTGGGTCCGCTTTAGAAATCTCGGTAAAAACTGGGTTTGCGAACTTGTACCTAAGCTATAAGACTACCTTCTAAAGCGCAGGACCCCCTATTTCTTTTGACCGATATTTTTCTGTAAATAAAAACGGGCGCAGATATTAAATCTGCGCCCGTTTGCTTAAAGCGTAAAACGCTTAATAGTATTTTTTACTCATTTCCTCAAGCGCAACGTAGTCCACTTTTCCGTTGCCCATAAGGGGTATAGTTTCCACTATTTCAATGCGTTTTGGTATCCAAAGGTCGGTAAAACCCTGTTCGCGCATAGTGTCCTGCAATTGCTTTGGGTCCATGGAGGGGTGGGTGGTGTAAATAAGTATTTGCTCGCCGCGCTTTTCGTCGGGCAGGCGGACTGCTGCGTGCATATAATCGGGCCATTTCTTTAGCAACGCGCCTTCTACCGCGCCCAGGGAAATCATTTCCCCAGCGACTTTGGCAAAGCGCTTTGCGCGGCCTTGTATGCTAAAGAATCCTTCATCGTCCACCTTAACGATATCGCCCGTGTCGTACCAGCCCTCTTTAAGCGGTTGCAAAACCCCCGGTTTATCTTCTTTAAGGTAGCCAAGCATAATATTATCGCCTTTAATTACAAACTTTCCGCCTTCTTCTATGCCGTCTACGGGCACTACTTTATACTCAATTCCCGGGAAGATGCGCCCCACCGTCCCGCGCTTAAAGTGCATAGGCGTGTTAAGCGTAACTACCGGTGAAGCTTCCGTCGTGCCGTAAGCCTCCAAAATCCTTATGCCAAACTTTTCGGACCAGATTTTGAAAGTTTCGTCCTTCAATTTTTCCCCGCCCATGCCGATGTATTTTATGTTATAGAAGTCGTAAGCGTGGGCCATTTTTGCGTAGGCGGCCAAAAATGTATCCGTGCCGAAGAACACGCTTGCGTTCCTGTCGTAAATAAGCTCCGGAACTATTTTGTAGTGCAGCGGCGAAGGATATAAAAATACCGAGGCGCCGCTTAAAAGCGGCATAAACAACCCGCAGACTAAACCGAAAGAGTGGAACATAGGCAAAGCGTTAAAGAAAGTATCCTGAAGCCCGAAAGTTAGGAAACTTAACATTTGGTGTTTGTTTGCGTGGATATTGCGGTGGCTCAGCACCACGCCCTTGGGGCTGCCTTCCGAACCGCTTGTAAATAAGACGACGGCCGGTAAATTTGCGTCGGGGTTGGGGTTTGTGCGCTTAAATGCGCGATAGGGGAATTTGCCCTGGGCCAGCGCGCGCAGTTTATCGGCAAGGGTAATAGTTTTTTGTATATCTTCAAGATAAACCACCGTGATGCCGTTTTTTTCCATAGCGTCAACAATGGGCTGCAGCTCGGCCTTTGCTACGACAAGGCGCGAGGTGATGACCGTCTTTAAGACAGACGAGCGGCAGCACGATAAAATATTTTTTATCCCCGAAGAAAAGTTTATCATCGCCGGCACCCTGCCGTAAGCCATCATGGCAAAAATGCTTAGCGCGCAGGCGTTTGCGTTGGGCAGCATTATTCCCACATACTCGCCGAACTTGGAAAATTTGGTAAATTTCCTGCCCAGCAGGAAAGAGGCTATAAGCAAAGTGTTAAAAGTAATAGGCTTTCTTTGTATATCCTCCAGCGCTCTTGCGCCGCGGCCCGTTAAGTCGGAAGCTTCTATCAGCCCGCGGAAAAGATTTACGTCCGCACTCTGGCTTTTGTACTTCATATAGCACATTAAATCGTAAACTCTGTCCTCGGCGCAGTAGCGGCGTTCTTTGCCTTTTAAGTCTTCGGGCAGGTTTAAGTCCACCGCGGGCAAAATATTTATTGTAAATTGTACGTTAGAGGGCAAATGCCTTAATTTGCGGCCAAAATACGCCCAGCGCGAGTATTGCGTGCCCTGTATAAACAGCGGCAGGATTTTTGCGCCCGAGTGCTCCGCAATCATAGCGGGGCCCGGATATATTTTCATCAGTCCGCCCGTCGTTGAAATGCGCCCCTCGGGAAAGATTACCATCTTTTTGCCCTTTTTAATTTCGTCAATAATGGTTTTTACGGCAATGGCGTTGGTGGGATCTACGGGGATATGCTTTACAAAGCGCAGAAAAAATTTAACCCAAAATCTTTTGGCTATGGTGCTGTCCACCACAAAAGTAATGTCGTCGGGCAGGAAAGCGCCTATCAAAAGCGGGTCCAGGAAAGAATTATTATTGGCAAGAATAATCGTTTTTTCGTCGGCGGCTTTCTGGTAATTTTCAAGCCCCTGCAACTTGATTTTATAGAAGAAGTTAAGCAAAAAGAACATTACCGAGCGCACTACGTAATCAGGCAGCAGCGCGCAGATATAAACGGCCACCACGAAGTTTACGGCGGCAAGTATAACTAAAACGGCCGCCGTGCCAAAGCCCAAATAAAGCAGCAGGAAAGAAAATATGGCCCCCGCCACCATAAAGGCGGAATTAAGCAGCATGCTTACGCCTATTACGCGCGAGCGCGTTGCGTCGGTACAGGAGGCCTGGAGCATAGTATTAAGCGGCACTATGTAAAGGCCCGCGCTTACCGATAATATAAATAAGTCAAGGGAGAGTCTTATGCCCGTCAAAGTGGTGAGGAAAGTTTTTAGGGAAATATCCGCTCCGCCTTCGGGGAACAGGGCGATTACTATTGCCAGGTCAAGCATGGCAATTGACATCAAAACGGCGCTAAGCGGCACGTATTTTATGCTTACGTCGCCTTTCAAAAGTTTATTACAGCCCAGCGCGCCCAGAATGAGGCCGGCGCCAAAAACGGTCAAAAGATAATTTGACAGGGCGTTTGTGCCATGCAGGACATTGCTAGAAAGATCGGGCAGCTGCGACAATAAAGCCGCGCCCAGTATCCAAAACCACGATATTGCCAGTATGTCCAGATAAATGGGTTTAGCGCGGCGCACAACCTTAAAATTGCGCCAAATGCTGCCGAAGATATTTGCTTTTATGCTTATTGAAGGCGCGGCCCCTTTGGAGCAATCTATAAGATAAGTGCAAAGGAAACCTATTAAAGCGCAAAGTATCATAGTAGAGCAAAGAGCGTTAAGCCCCAAATGCTCGGTAGAAATCAACAGCCCGCCCAGCAAAGTGCCAAGCAAAATAGCTGCGTAGCGAACCGATTCCATAAGCCCGTTTGCGCCGATAAGCTGCTGGCGTTTTAATATCTGGGGCAGTATGCTGTATTTAACAGTGCTGAAAAACGCGCCCTGTGTTCCCATAAGAAACAAAACGCAGATAAGCAGAAAAGTATTTTTAAGGTAAAAAGCCAAAGCCGCAAGGAGGGCGGTAAAAACCTCGGTAAGTTTTATTATGCGGATAACGGAGGGCTTGCCGTATTTATCGGCTATTTCCCCGCCCAGCACCGAGAAGAGGAAAAACGGCAGCATATAAACCGCCAAAGCCGTGGTTAAAACAGAAGGGCCGCTGCCATTGCCCGTCGTATAAGCCGTCTGATAGGCTATAAAAGCGGCGAATGCCGTCCTAAAGAGCGTATCGTTAAAAGTGCCGGCGGCCTGCGCCGCGAAAAGCCCGTCAAAATTCTTTCTCAAAAACACATTTAATAACTTTTTCATATTCCTCTATTATATAAAATAGAGCGCCTCGCTTTTTATGCGGGACGCTCTGTTTTTATTATTTGAAATTGACCTCAAAGTTAAAACTTCTCCTTTTTGTCTTTTAGAGATTGTGCAAGTTCTTTAATTTTCTTTTGCTCTTCCGTAGATTTGCGGTTGGCTTTTTGGGCGGCCTCTTCCTCTTTTTGTTTGAGGAAATTTACAAGCTTCGGGTTAGTGTTTTCCCTTATTGCGATATCGCGCGGCGTCATGCCGTATTTATCTTTCAGGGTGACCTTTGCGCCAGCGGCAATAAGCGCGTCGGCGCTATTGTAATCGGCTGTGCCGTTTACGCCGAAAGCGGTTATATGAAGCGGCGTTCTCTTTTCATAATTTAGCGCGTTGACTTTTGCCTTAGCTTTTATTAACCCCTTCAGGGAAGAAGTTATGCCAAGCGCTGCGGCAAAGTGCAACGGAGTGTTATATTTTTTATCATGCACGTTGACGTCAGGTTTTTGCTTTTCATCTAGAACCCAGTCAATAATATTTTGGTCCAAATCTGGCACTTGCGCCAGCATAAAAATAGCTGCGCCGTTGTTATAGTTTACGTCTGCGCCCTGCGCAAGCAGAACAAACACTTCAGCCGTGCTTTTAAGGAATATTGCGACGGGCAAACGGTTGGAAGGCGTGTCCTCCTGCACTTCGGTAATTTTGCTTTGTTTATTGTCTTTGACATTTTGCGCGAAAGAGAAAGAAGCCGTGCCCTGCAACAGCAAAGCGGTAATAAAAACTGATATAAGTTTAGCTTTCATAGTTATCCTTTAATATCAAGGTAACAAATAGTACTTTTATAGTTTATTTTGTTTTGAGCAATTAGTCAAGGACCAAAGGGCCTAGAGGCGTGTAGGTCCTTTGGGCAATCGGTAGTCAATTTGTACTAATAAGATATGGCGCATCGTGGCTATATCGGAGGTATATTGGCGCATTGTTGGCGCGCGCGCCAAGAACAAACTTGACGTGTGCTTTTTTTTATACAATAAAGAAGAATAGCAGACCGCACAAATTAGGACAATCGCGTTTTACTTAGTTTATTGTTGTTTGTGTCTTTGGGAGGGAATATGAAAGAAAACTTAATTAAAGAAAGTGTTGATAAGAAAGCTCATAGCGGCTTTACCTTGATAGAAGTGTTAATCGTCGTCCTAATTATCGGCATACTGGCGGCCATTGCGCTGCCAAAATACCAACTGGCAAGGGATAAGGCCGAGTTTCGGACATATCGCTCTTTAGTTAAAGCGATAGCCGACGCCCAAAGAAGATATTATCTTGCCACAGGGGTATGGACAAGTCAGGTTAATGACCTTGATGTAAATCTTCCCGAAGGCGGAACTCCGGTTGCAATAGCCCCTTATGCCAACGGCGTTTTGTTTGAAAAATGGTATTGTTACTTAACGTCTGCAAGGCCAGGATCCGTATTTGCGGGCGTATATTGCGGCAATAACTCTTATTGGGGATATTATGAGTTTACGTCAAATATCACGGGCGTGCCAACATATCATACCAACATATGCGTTGCTTTAAGTACCGATGTGCGCACAACGCGTTTATGTAAAGCCTTAGATAGCGTTGTTTATACCAGCGGGCAATTGTATGGTCCCGAGGGAAGCAAAACAGGATTTACTTATTATAAGCTGCGATAATTTAATTAGCGTAAATTAAATCTGATTTTTTATACAGCGTCGTAGGGTTTTCTGTCTGGCAGCAGCTTTCTTATCAACAATTATTTTTATTGCCCCACTGCACCTTGATATCCGCATATATCCACAAAAGAGCGGCGGTGGGTGTGAAATATTAAAGAGTGAGGTTTTGGATTATCTGCGCCATCGCCGTAAGGGAGCGGTAGCGATGACTTATTTGATTTTTTTCTTCAGGCGTAAGCTCCGCCATTGTTTTGCCAAGCTCTTTGACGATAAAAAGCGGATCGTAGCCAAAGCCGCCTTCGCCGCGATATCCGTCGGCGATGTGGCCCTCAACGCTGCCTTCGCGGCAGATAATTTCGCCGCCAGCGTGGCTCACGCCGCCCGCGCGGCTCACGCCGCCCGCGCCGCGCGGCAGGGCAAGGCAGGATACCGTCATAAAGCGCGCGGTTCTGCTTTCAAAGGGCACTCCTTCAAGTTCGCGCAAAAGTTTTTTGTTATTGGCTTTATAATCGTGCTGCGGGCCGGCGTAGCGCGCGCTTAAAACGCCAGGCGCGCCGCCAAGAAAATCAACTATCAAACCCGTATCGTCGGCAAGGGCGGCAAGGCCCGTAAAATCGCGCGCGGCAACGGCTTTTAGCACGGCATTTTCCTCAAGGGTTGCGCCGCTTTCTTCCACTTCCATAAAGGCGGGAAACTGCTTCAAAGAAAGATACTCAATTTGGCGGCCCTGCGCGTCAAGGGCGGGCAGGATTTGCAGCATCTCGCCAAGCTTATGCGGGTTTGTTGTGGCAATGACTATTTGCATTAAGCCTTTAAGTCCTCTATGGCTACTTTTACCTGATTTTCGCGCAGCAGCATTTGCTCCAGCTCTTCTTTTGCTTTTTGCACCTGTTCCTCGGGCGCGTTTTCCAGAAAGTTTTTATTATCCAGCATGCGCCGTCTGTTTAAGATGCCGTTTTGCACTACGGCAAGTTCTTTTTCAAGACGCTGCTTTTCCTTATCAAAGTCAATTAAGCCTTCAAGCGGGATATAAATTGTAACCGCGCCGAAGACGGCCGTTGCCGCCTGTTTTGGCTTTTGCGTTTTGGGCGCAATTTCAAGTTCGCTTACTTTTGCAAGAGAGGTTATATAGCGCGCGTAGTTTTTAATTACGGCGGCTTCCTGCCCGTCTGCGTTAATGAACGCTTTTATCTTAAGCGCGGGCGGCACGTTAAACTGGCTTCTTACTGTCCTTATTTGTGTTACCACGCCCTGCAAAAGTTCCATTTGCTTCAAGGCCTCCTCATTTACGCGTGAAGAAGAGCAGGAGGGGTAAGTTTCTTCTATCAAAAACTCTTTAGAAGTCGGCAGATATTTTTTGAAGCTTGCATAAATCTCGTCTGTAATAAACGGGATTATCGGGTGCAGGGCTTTAAGCGTGCCCGCCAAAACGTTAACAAGCAGAGCCATAACTTTTTGCTTATCTTTGCCTTCAAAGCGCGGCTTTGAGAGTTCTATGTACCAATCGCAAAAATCTCCCCAGAGGAAGTGATAAAGCGTATCGGCCGCAGTTGCCATATCGTAATTTTCAAACGCGGCGCGCGCGGTTTTCACGGCTTTGTTGTATTTGCTTAAAAGCCAGATATCGCAAAGTTCGTCAAGGTCTTTTTCCTCGGGCAGGGGCAGCGGGCCTTCCAGGCCTTCGGCGTTCATTTGTATAAAGCGTGAAGCGTTGTATATTTTATTGCAGAAATTGCGCGCGCCGACAATAGAGTCTTCCCCGTAGGGAATATCTTTGCCTACGGCCGCCTGCGCAACGAGGGAAAATCTTAAAGCGTCAGCCCCGTATTTCTCAATTAACATAAGAGGGTCCACCACGTTGCCCAGGGATTTGGACATTTTTTTGCCACTCTTATCGCGCACAATGCCGTTTAAGATAACGTCCTTAAAGGGAATTTCGCCCATAAAATCAAGCCCCGTCATTATCATACGCGAAACCCATAAATACAGTATTTCATAACCCGTTACGAGCACGCTTGTGGGGTAATAATATTTCAAATCTTCCGTTTGCTCTGGCCAGCCGAAGACTGACATCGGCCATAAAGCCGAGGAAAACCACGTATCCAAAACATCGGGGTCCTGCACGGTTTCTTTTGAGCCGCAAAGGGGGCATACGGGCTGTTCGTAGGATACAATCGGTTTTGCGCCGTCCTCAAAAGATACTTTCATAAGCTGCTCTTTGCCCTGTTTGTCCTGTGCAAAAGTAAGTCCGTCTTTGGAGCAATGCCTGCAATACCAAACGGGTATCCTGTGTCCCCACCAAATTTGGCGCGATATGCACCAGTCCTGAATATTTGCAAGCCAGTTTTCAAGAGGGGCTTTCCAGTTTTCGGGGTGCATTTTGACGCTGCCGTTTTTTAGCGCTTCAAGCGCGGGTTTTGCAAGGCCGTCCATTTTGACAAACCACTGTTCGCTCAAATAAGGCTCAATTGCGCTGTGGCAGCGGTAGCAGGAACTTACGGCGTGGGCGTATTTTTCTTCTTTAATAAGGAGGTCCTGCTCCTGCAAATCTTTTACGGTTTCTTTGCGCGCGGCATCTCTGTCCAGGCCCATATATTTCTGCGGCACGTTAATCATGCGCCCTTTATCGGATATTACTACCACGGCCTCCAAGTTATGGCGCGCGCCGACTTCGTTGTCAACGGGATCGTGGGCGGGCGTTATTTTAAGCGCGCCCGTGCCGAAGTCTTTTTCAACGGCTTCGTCGGCTATTACGGGTATGGGTTTGTTTATGAGAGGTATTAAAACTTTTTTACCCACAATATTTTTATATCTTTCGTCGGAAGGGTGGACTGCCACCGCGCAGTCTGCAAAAATAGTCTCGGGGCGGGTTGTGGCTATTGTTATGCCTTTTGAGCCGTCTTCCATCTTATAGTGCAGATACCACAAACGGCCGTTTTGCTGCTCGTGTTCCACCTCAATATCCGAGAGCGCCGTTGAGCAGCGCACGCACCAGTTTATCATTCTTTTGCCGCGGTAGATGTATTTTTTATCCCACCAGTTTTTGAAGCACTCGTAAACCGCTTTTGCGCGCTGGGCGTCCATAGTAAAGCGGATATTTGACTGGTCCAAAGCCCAGCCCATTTTTGCAAATTGATTATAGATGGCGTTGCCGCATTCTTTATACCAGTCCCAAACGGTTTGGACAAAAGCTTCCCTGCCCAAATCGTGTCGGGATATTTTTTGTTCTTTGGCCAGCTTTTTCTCAAGCACATTTTGCGTGGCTATGCCGCCGTGATCCGTGCCGGGCACCCAAAAAGCATTTTCGCCCAGCATGCGGTGAAAGCGGATTAG
>JAEWSL010000033.1 GCA_023398295.1 Elusimicrobiota bacterium
GCTGAGCTCGCCGTAAAGCTCAATAACCTGCGGCACATAAGCCGCGCGCGCGCCGGGGGGTATATTTATATCGCCTTCAAGCGGCGTGGGAAGACCCATTATTGCTTTTAAGAGGGTGGTCTTGCCCGCGCCGTTATCGCCCATAACGGTGATTTTGCCGCCGCAGGGAATAATTGCGTCAAAGCCCTCAAAGCATACTTTGTTTGGGAAAACAAGGGACAAATTTTTAAGAATTATCGGTTTTTGTACTGCCATAAAAGCCTCCTTTATCGGAGAATAAAAAAATTAAACTGCGGTTTTCATCCTGCGTCTGCGGTTTATTTTTTTACATTTTTATGGGTTCCTCTTCGTACCGGCAATATAACCGCCGTATATTGTTATTTTAGCAAATTTTACCCGCGCGCTTTGCGCAGCGGGGCGCTGGCGCATCCTGTTGTTTTTGGCTTTTTTGGGGGGAAATATTGCTTTACTATGCATACATATTGATAATTGTAAATATATGTTGTATAATATTACAAGAGGTCCAAGATGAAAGATTTTAAGAATTCCGCTAAAATGTTTAAGTCGCTCTGCGACGAAAACCGCTTGAAAATTATGCATATTTTAACGCGCGGCGAGTACTGCGCCTGCAAACTCCTTGACACGCTTAACATCGGTCAGCCGACATTGTCCCACCATATGGCCGTTCTTTGCAAAAGCGGGCTTGTCTCCAGCCGCCGCCAAGGCAAGTGGACGCATTATAAGATAAATAAAAAAGGCGCGGCGGCCGCAAATGCAGTGCTGGCCAAACTTGTAAAGGCAAGCTGTAAGAAAAGCGGCTGCGGGTGCGGGCAAAGCTGATTTTTTTTAATTTTTCATATTGATGACTGTAAATATATAGAGGAGGTTTTTTATGTTTTCCGTTTTCACCGTTTTTGCAGATAAATGCACGGCGCTTTTAGGGCTGGACGCGCAAAGCCCTCTAGGCTCTTCTGTGCACTTTTTTATAGAGGATATTACAAAAATATTTCTCCTTATTTATGCGATTATTTTTATCATATCCTTATTTCGCGCGCAACTGTCCCCCGAGCGGGTAAAAGAATATCTTGCCGGCAAAAAGCGTTGGTACGGCTATCTGCTGGCTGTGTTTTTAGGCGCAATTACGCCGTTTTGCTCCTGCTCGTCAATTCCTTTGTTTATCGGTTTTATAACGGCGGGCGTGCCTTTTGGCATAACAATGGCGTTTTTGATAAGTTCGCCGCTGATAAGCGAGATTGCGACCGTGCTCCTCTTGGGTATGAGCGGCGCGGGGCCTAAAGTGGCGTTGATTTATGTTGCGGCGGGCTCGGTAATAGCTTTTTTCGGAGGGCTGCTGGCAGATAAATTCCATTTGGAAAAATATATAGCCTGTGACTTTTCGCAAAACCTCACCCCCGTTTGCAACTGCGGCCAAACCGTAAAAGAAAAAGCGGCCGAACTTATAAAATACGCTCATAATTTTGCGTGGGATACGCTAAAAAGTATAGCCGTCTACGTCCTGCTGGGCCTAATAGTGGGAGCGGCCATACACGGCTACGTACCCTCTGAGTTTCTGGCAAAATATCTTGGGCCTTCAAACCCGTTTGCGGTGCCGCTTGCCTCAATAATCGGTGCGCCGATTTACGCAAATCACGTTGGCGTAATACCCATAATTCAGGCTTTGCTGCTAAAGGGCGTTCCCGTGGGCACTTCGCTTGTTATACTTATGAGCATAACGGCCATATCTTTGCCGGAGATGATTATGCTCAAAAAAGTGTTATCGTGGAAGATGATAGGCATTTTTTTAGTTTATCTGATTATCGCTTTTATAATCGTCGGCTATCTGCTTAACTGGATAATGTAGGAGGATTTATGGAAATAAAAGTTTTGGGCGCGGGCTGTTCTAAATGCAAAACGCTTTTGCAAAATGTTGAGACGGCCTTAAAAGAACTTGGCGTAAGCGCAAAGGTGGAAAAAGTGGAGGATATTGCCCAAATAGTATCCTTTGGCATTATGAGCACGCCCGCCTTGGTTATTGACGGTAAAGTAGTACTTTGCGGCCGCGTAGCGGGCGCGGGCGAGCTAAAAAAACTTATAGAGAAAAATTTATAAGTTTTTACCGCAGGAAAGCCCCGTTCAGACAGGGCCCCCCGGCCGCTTGACATTATGCTTTTATTTATATATTCTAATAATATATGAAAGCAAAACGAAACTTAAACAAAACCTTGGATATCGCCGCCTACGCGCAGATATTAAAAGCCCTGGCCCATCCGCTTAGGCTAAAAATAGTCTGCGGGCTTTCAAAAAAGGGGGCGTGCAACGTCGGCACTATGGCAAAAAAGCTCGGCGCGCCGCAGCCCACGGTATCGCAGCATATAAACATACTTAAAAGCGCGGGCGTAATAGCCGGCTACAGAAAGGGCGTGGAGGTTTGCTATAAAATAGAAAACCCCGAAGCCTTAAAAATAATAAAAGCCCTTAATATAAATTTTTGTAAAGAGAACCTGACGTAAGTTTATATTTTTTTGGCAGATATATTGTATTATTAGAATATTTGCATATATAAGGAGGCCTTATGAATAAAACAAAAACAAGCAGATTTATTTTAGGCACGCTTACGCTTATCGTCCTGCTTACGGGGTGGAAGCTTCATTTTCTGGGCTGGATAGTGCCCGCCGCCATGGTTTTGGGGGTGGCGGGCGCGCTTATTTTTGGCAACAGGTTTATCTGCGGCTATGTTTGCCCGAGGGGGGCTTTCCTTGACTCTTACGTCTCAAAAATAGCAAAAAAGAAGGCTGCCCCGCCTTTTATGCACGCAAACGCCTTAAAGACGGGGACGCTGGTATTGTTATTTGGCTTTTTCTTTTTTAACATATATAAAATGCAGGATTATTCTCTGCTGCCTTTTTTGTTTTGGAAGATGTGTTTTATTACTACGCTTATCGGCCTTGCGCTTGCATTTTTTATTAACGAGAGAAGCTGGTGTATGATATGCCCCGTAGGCTCTATCGGCGGCTGGCTTAAAAGGAAAGACAAGGCTTTAACCGTCGGGGAAGGCTGCGTGGGCTGCGGCAAATGCAATAAAGCGTGCCCTATGAAAATCAACCCAAGCAGTTTTAAGGGCGGCTCTATATCGCATGCTAATTGTATTTCCTGCGGGCAATGCAAACTTGCCTGCCCAAAAAAAGTTATCAAATAAAACTGGAAAAGAACGGAGGAAGTTATGATAGAAACAAAGTATGTCGGCAATATGAAAGTTGACGTTAAAATCGGCGGCTTTACGGTGCATACCGATCTGCCGCCCGAGTACAAAGGCGATAATACCGCACCGGACCCCTTCACTTTATTTTTAGCTTCTTTTGCGGCCTGCAGTTCGGTTTTTGCGCTTTTTTATTTGGATAAACACGGCCTTAGCCGCCAGGGCGTGCGCGTTGCCGTTGAGCCGCAGCTTACAAAGCAGGGCATGGCCGAAAGCGCAAAAGTTTTTGTTACCATACCGCAGGATTTCCCCCAAGAACACGAGAACGGCCTTAAGGCTATGGTGGAGGGCTGCAAAGTCGGTAAGCATTTGAAGATTCCGCATGAAGTCGTGCTTGTAAGGAAGTAATTGTGCGCGGGCTGGCAGGCCCGCATAAAAACATCGCGATATCTTCCGTGCGCGTTTTAGGGATAACAGAGGGTAATAAAACAGGCCGCCGCAGGGTAAAACCTGCGCGGCGGCCTGCGCAAGAGCTGGAACGCATTGTTTTTTTGCGGGCAGTACGGGCTGATAAATCAGAAATCGGCAACTAAAACAGCTTCTCTTGGCTGTAAAATGCCTTCGCAGACAGGCATTACAAAAGACTTATCTGTTTCGGTTATATATTCTTTAGGCCCGCCCAGCATATCTTTCAAAGCGTTTTGCTGGGTTCGGTAATGTCCTTCTCCAAAGACGGCCAAAACGGTATCGTATTTGCTTAAGGCCGCGGCAATATTTTTTATCATAAAGGGATCTCTTGCATACAAATCTTCGTCTATAGATATGGAGTTTGTTATATAACCGTTTTTTATAGGGAAAATAAGCTTTGCACAGGAATAGTTTTGGAAATTAATAGAGTCATAACTTTCCCCAAAGTTTTTTTGCGTCCAGGCGTTTAGTTCCTGCGGAGTAAACAATTTGCCGAACTCCTGCTTGTGAAGATGTTTTTCAAAAGAAGCAATATCCTTCCGCGCACTCTTTTTCTTGCACGGATTATCCGCGTTTGCCACAACGGAGCGTATTATTAAATATCCCTGCAAATCGTAATAAGTATAGTTGCCCTCTTTAACCAATTTTTTCCACACGTCTTTTTGATTTGCGTCGGCGCGGACGATAGGTATTGCCTTTTCCTCCGCTTTTGCGGCGGTATAATGGGACTCCATTTTATAACACTTTTTGAAGGGGGCTTTATCACCGCGGAAGCTCTCAAGCAAAGCCGCCTGAGGCTTAAAATTATCAAAAATATAGTTCACCATATTTAGAGTTTTGTCATTCATATGCGCTGCGGCCAAATATATAAGGGTTTTATTCCCATACTTATATATTGCGATATACGGAGGCTCAAGAAATTTATTTTTATAGAGAGGGGGGAGCACTTCTTCAAAAGCGTCTATTTTTTCCATTTTAGGCGTAAATTTAACGTTTTGCAAACAGCCTGCTAAGCAAAAGGGCATTAGTAAAATTATTATTTTTTTCATAATTGTTTAGTTTTCCTTTTTTGCGGAGTAATATCTTAAAAAATTATAACAAATAAGAATGTGATACTATTTATTTTCCCGCGGTTTTTTAAGGCGTTTTTTTAGGATAATATGCGGCGCGCACAGAGGTAAAAAAGCCATCAGAATTTTACACGCCTCTTTTTATGTTTCTTTTTATAAGGTAAAATATTATATACATGCTCAGACCTAAACTATTTACTCTTTTACAAAACAGAAAAGAAGTTTTTACCAAAGAAAGGATTATCAAAGATATTACCGCCGGTTTGGTAGTATCCTGTATTGCCCTTCCCTTATCTATTGCGTTGGCCATAGCCTCGGGAGTTTTGCCCGAGCAGGGCCTTCTTACCGCTATTATCGGGGGACTAATAGTTTCCCTTCTGGGCGGCAGCCGCGTGCAGATAGCCGGCCCCACGGGCGCGTTTGTAATTATCGTTTACGGCATAATACAGCACCACGGCCTGGGCGGGCTTTTGCTGGCTACCATAATGGCGGGCGCGATGCTTATGATTATGGGGTTTTTGAAGTTCGGCTCTTTCTTAAAATTTATTCCCTATCCCGTTACAACAGGTTTTACAAGCGGCATCGCCGTGGTATTATTTTCTACGCAGATTAACGATTTTCTGGGGCTCAACTTAAAAAATATCCCGGCTGATTTTCTGGATAAATGGACTTTGTATTTAAGCAATTTATCCAATGTCAATCCTTCGGCTTTTATTATAGGGCTTTTTGCTTTGGCGATAATAATTTACTGGCCCAAGAAATTAAGGTTTGTGCCCAGTTCTCTGGCGGCTATTGTTATTACCACCTTAACGGTAAAAATTATGAACCTTGACGTGCCCACCATAGCCAGCACATTTGGGGATTTGAAGACAACCTTTACCCTCCCCCAACTGCCGCAGTTTTCTTTGGAAAATATAGCAAATCTTGCCAGGGCCGCCACAACGATAGCCGTTTTGGCGGGCATAGAAAGTTTGCTTTCGGCCGTAGTTTCAGACGGTATGATAGGCAAAAAGCACCGTTCTAATATGGAACTTGTGGCGACAGGCGCGGCAAACATAGTTTCGGGTTTTGCGGGCGGGCTTCCCGTTACGGGGGCCATTGCTAGGACGGCGGCCAACGTCAGCAACGGCGGCAGGACGCCGCTTGCCGGCATAGCCCACGCCGTATTTTTGTTGTTTATGACGCTTGCCTTTATGAAATATATAAGCCTCATTCCCATGACCGCCCTTGCCGCCATACTTTTTGCCGTTTCCTACAGAATGAGCGAGTGGCGCAGTTTTATATCCCTTTTTAAGGCGCCGGCAAGCGATATAGCGGTTTTGCTTGTCACATTTTCTCTGACGGTGTTAAAGGACCTTGTTGCGGCAATTGAAGTGGGGCTTGTGCTGGCGGCGGTATTATTTATGAAGCGCATGGCCGATGTTTACCGTGTGGCAAATTATGACGATGACCTTATGGACGAAGTCCACAATAAAGATGATATAGACGTAAAAACAGTGGCCGAGCGCGTAACGGTTTACGAGATTAACGGCCCCTTTTTCTTCGGCGCGGCGGGTGTATTTTTTGAAACTTTGCAAAATATGAAAGAGTGCCAGGTGCTCGTCTTAAGAATGCGCAGCGTGCCTTCTATTGACGCTTCGGGTTATCACGCGTTGTTTAGGATTTATAAATTATGCCAGGCTAAAGGGGTTCAAATAGTTCTGTCCCATTTACAGCCATATCCTTATCAAGTTCTCAAAAAATACGGGTTTACAGATATGATAGGCAGACAGAACATTTGCAAAAGCATAGACCTTGCCCTAAAGCGGGCCGAAGAAATTATATCCCAAAAAGAAGAAGAAGAAAAACCTTGCCAGCCTTGCGCGCTGCAGGAGGAACAACCTTCCGACCAATCGCGCAAAGAGGAAGAGAGCCCTCGCCCCGAGGATAAATAGCCGCCGCCGCGGAGGATAAAAATTGGTATTATAAAGGCAGGAGGCGCTCCATGCCCGACAGAGAAGTCAAAACAATACGGGATTTAATATTTTTCCAGTACGCAAAACTCGTTGCGCGCGCCACGTTTGGCTGTAAAGACGGCGGAGAAGCAAAAAAAGCGGGTTACGGTTTTATTAAAAAAACTTTCAGGGATTTTCGCGATAACCAAAAAAAGTGGTCCGACATTCTGCGCGAAGATATGCAGTTCATTGAGAGCGATAAAAAATGCATATTTTGCGGCGCGGCGGAAAATTTGACCAGAGAGCATATCGTCCCCAAAACCCTTAAAATAAACGCCCGCTGCGCGACGTGCGACCATATCCAGGGCGTGCACAATATTATCTGGTCCTGCCGCGAGTGCAACGGGAAGAAGGGCCAAAAAGGCCTCTACACTTTTTTTAGGGAAATACACGGGCCCGACCATACTTCCGACTATCTGCCAGCCCTTCTTGAAAAGAAATATCTTAAGACTATGTATTTTTGCCATCAGTGCGCCGCTACTTTGGATTACGCTCCCGAAAAAATTTATATCTACGACATAGATAAAATCATTGACGATAATTTGTAAGCTTCCTGTGATTGCCAGTAAATATTTTATGATAAAATATAAAAAATACGCTTTTGACGCATAAAACGCATAACCGCGCCCTTTGCGAGCTTGCGCAATAAATAGAGGTTAAAATGAAAGAAAAAGATAAATATAATTTTTTGGTATCGCGAAAACAAGTGATGAAAAATATTTTCTCCGGCTTTATCGTAGGTATAATATTATCTTTATTCTGCGATTCGTGGCTGGTTGTTTTTCCCAAGTCGGCGCATCATATTTTTTTGGTTTCTTTCGTCTTAATGGCCGCTATTATAATCTATATTTTCGTAAGCGGCATTCTGCCCTTTATCAAGAGGGAGGAAACTATAAATTCCAGCATCATTTATAACAAAAAAAGAAAGCAGCTTATACCTCTCAACGGCTATTGGTTTTCCGAAAAAATTGTGGACTATATCAATTCCGTACAAGTTGAAAATAAGACGGCAGAAAAGATGTGGGAATCAAGCTCCCTTACGCCAAACAAAATTACAAACTGCTTTTTGATGGTAGGGGAAGCGGTTACCTATTTTATTTTTTCTTTGATGTCGGCAAGCTTAAACGATTATTTCAGCGACGTTCAAAATACCGAAGTAAAAAGATATAAATATAAAGATTTTTCGGGTAAGGACTGGAATAATCTTTTTTTCAAAACAATAGCAAAACCGATAACGGGAAGGCCTGCTTTCAAAGACGGCTATAAAATTCTGCTTGAAGCAGGCGGCGTCCCACAGATTGTGCGCGCGCCAAACGGCGCTCTCTTTGAGCATTTTGAGCTGCCCCTGCCCGCAAACGCTTCCATAACCAGAAATCCCGCCGACGGCGCGATAAAAATAAGGACGCAGCAACTGGAATTTTCTGTAAGAAGCACGATATCAATAAGCAATTATTACGTTCCCTACGATTTTATTGAAAATTTTATAAGCAAAGATAATTACGAAGATATCCGCAACATCACCTGTCTTGAGGTCAATGTGCACGTAAAACTGTGCCCGAATGTTTTTAAGATGATTTTTTCCCCGAAGATGGAAGATTATTTATGGGTGGATAAAATTATGCAGGCCCTTGAAAACAATATCAGCGAAGATAAATTTTTAGCCAAGCTTAAATGGAAAGACAACGAGTATCTTTTTGACAGAATAGCCAAACTGGAAGATCTTATCAAGAAGCTTGAGCGTAACGCGGCAAATGCCGCGGTTAAATCCCCGTCTGAAAGCGTCGGCGGGACAGACGGCGTAAAAACTCCTTAATAAAACCGCGCCCGCTTGCGCACGCGCCCCGCGCGCGCCTATGCCTAAGACGGCCGCTTGTGCCGCGCCGGTACTGGCTTTTTACATAAAACTACCCGAAAATTTCCACTACCCAAACTATATAAAATATGTTAATATGGGGTAGAATATTATAACGCAGTCCGGGAGAGTAAAATGGAATATAATTTTCCTAAGAATTTTTGGTGGGGCGCGTCATGTTCGGGCCCGCAGACCGAAGGCGCCGCAAGCGAAGACGGCAAAGCGCCGACTATTTGGGATTACTGGTATAAAAAAGAGCCCACGCGTTTTTTTGACGGCGTCGGGCCGCAAAATACTTCCAATTTTTACCATATGTACAAAGAGGACGTAAAGATTATGAAGAGCATTGGCCTTAACTCTTTTAGAACCTCCATACAATGGGCCAGGCTTATCCCAGAGGGAACAGGCAAAGTAAACCCAAAAGCAGTAAAATTCTATAACAATTTGATAGACGAACTTATAAAAAACGGCATTGAGCCTTTTATCTGCCTTTTCCATTTTGATATGCCTATGTGCATGCAAAAAAAAGGCGGCTGGGAAAGCAGAGAGGTTGTTGACGCTTACGCCGCTTACGCAAAAAAATGTTTTGAACTTTTTGGCAAAAAAGTGAAGTTTTGGTTTACTCACAACGAGCCTATTGTCCCCGTTGAAGGCGGATATTTGTACGATTTCCACTACCCAAACATCGTTGATTTTAAGAAAGCGGCGCAGGTGGCCTATCATACCGCTTTGGCCAACGCTTTGGCCATAGAGCAATTTAGAGAATGCCAAAAAGCAAAGAAAATAAATACCGACGGGAAAATAGGCATTATCCTAAATTTAAGCCCCACTTATCCCCGAAGCCAAAACGAGGCCGACTTAAAAGCCGCCAAAATTGCCGATTTGCTTGTAAATAAATCGTTCTTGGATCCCGCCGTAAAGGGGCGTTATCCGCAGGAACTCATAGCCCTTATTGAGCGTCTGGGCGCAATGCCTAAAATCCAAAGAAGCGATTTGAAAATAATTAAGGAAAATACAGTAGATATTTTGGGTATAAATTATTATCAGCCCAGAAGGGCCAAGGCGAAAGAATGCCTGGTTAATCCCGAGGCGCCCGTAACGTTTCACACATTTTTTGACGATTACGCAATGCCCGGCAGGAAAATTAATCCGCACCGCGGCTGGGAGATTTACGAAAAAGGCGTTTACGACCTACTTATTGACGTAAAGAAAAATTACGGCAATATACAAACTTTCGTGTCGGAAAATGGCATGGGCGTTGAAGGCGAGGGCAAATTCAGAAACAAAAAAGGCTATATTGAAGACGATTACAGAATTGCTTTTATAAAAGACCATCTTAGATGGCTTCACAAAGCCCAGAAGGAAAAATGTAACGTAAAAGGCTATTTCCTGTGGAGTTATATGGATAACTGGAGCTGGACGAACGCCTATAAAAACAGGTACGGGTACGTTGAAGTGGACTTAAAAAATAATTACAAGAGGATAATAAAAAAGTCGGGATATTGGATAAAGGAAGTCGCTAAAAACAATGGGTTTTAACCCGCAGATTAAGGAGAAATCGTATAAATGCTAGACAAAATCAACGCAATGTTTGAAAAGTATTTGCTGCCCGTGGCCACAAAGCTGGACGGCAACAGATACTTAAACAGCATCAGGGAAACCTTCATGATTATGATACCGCTTCTTATCTTTGGGGCGATATTGGTGGTCATAACAAACCTGCCGTTCTTAGACAAAGTGGTGTCGCCCGAGGTTATAAGGACGGTAAAAATCTTCTTCCAGCCGGGTATAGACGCAACTATTTCCATAATGTCTTTGTTTATGGCTTTAGGCGTGTCTTACAACCTTGCCAAGTTCTATAAAGTGCCGGCCATTTACGGCGGAGCTTTGGGCATTTCCTGCTTTTTGACGCTGACGCCGTTAAAGGCGCTTATAAACGGGCAGGTTATAAACGGCGTTATACCCGTGGACAGGCTTGGCGCAAAAGGCATATTTTTGGCTATTTTCGGCTCAATACTGGCCGTGGAAATATACAGAAAAATAATTGAAAAGGACTGGGTCATAAAAATGCCCGAGGGCGTGCCGCCTACGGTTGCGCGTTCTTTTGCGTCCTTAATCCCTTTTGTCGTTACGCTGTTTGTTTTTGTGGGCATATCAATAGTCTTTAAGTATACGCCTTACGATAACGTCCACGATTTTATTTATCTGACGATACAAAAGCCCTTTACCCGCTTTGGCGGCGGGCTGTTTGCTACGATAATGGCCATATTTTTTGCCCAGTTCTTTTGGTTCTTCGGCCTTCACGGGCAGAATATTGTCAACGCCGGCATGGACCCGGTTTGGCACGCTTTAGCCTTGGAAAATCTGCAGGCTTACAACGCCGGTTTGGATACTATGCACGTAGCCACAAAGCCATTCATAGAAATTTTTACGATAGGCATGGGCGGCTCGGGCATGACGCTGGCTTTGATTGCGGCTTTATTCTTGTTTGCCAAAA
>JAEWSL010000069.1 GCA_023398295.1 Elusimicrobiota bacterium
GTCCCACCCCGATCCGCAGGAAACAAACGCCGTGCGCTATATCTACAATGTCTTAAACAAACAGCATATTGACTGGGACGTTTACAGCGCGCAAAAAAACCGCGCAAATCTTATCGCGCGTTTGAAAGCCGCAAAGGACGCGCCTGCGCAAAAACCGCTTTTATTGATATCGCATCTTGATACCGCGCCTGTGCAGGAAGGCTGGACCATGCCCCCCGCCAAAGCCGCCCTAAAAGACGAGCGCGTCTACGGCCTTGGCAGCGCCGACGCCAAAAATTACGCCGCAATAAATCTTGCTTTGCTGACTTTCTTGAAAGACAATGAAGTTAAATTAAACAGAGATATAATTTTCCTCTTTACCGCAGATGAGGAACAGGGCAGCGGCAAAGGCTTAAAATTTCTCTACGATAAATATCCCGACAAATTTAAGGCCGCCTACGCCTTAAACGAAGGCGGCGGCATAATAAAATCAAGCGGCGCGCAAAAGCCAGATATACTTTTTGTGGAAAACGGAACAAAGATGTATCTTGATATTCTGCTTAGCGCAAAGGGCGAGGCGGGGCATTCCTCCTCCCCGTCGGAAAATAACGCCATATACAGGCTTTCACAGGCGTTAAATGCCATAGAAAATTATCCGCTTGAGCCGCAAATTACGCCGGAGGCAAAAAGATTTTTTGACAAAATTTCCGCCCTGCAGGACGATGACGCTAAAACCACCATAGCCCTTCTAAACTCGCGCGATAAAACGCAGGCTTTGCAGGCGGCAAAAATTATCGGGGAGGATACCTTCTTCCAAACGCAGATTTACGATGTGATATCCCCCGTGATTTTAACGGCAGGCGCGGGGCAGTCCAACGTGATTTCAAACGAGGCGCAGGCCACTTTGAACTGCCGCTTGCTGCCCTCCACAAATCCCGAAGATTTCTTTAACCGTTTGAGCGCTTTATTTGAAGACGACGAGAATATTTCTCTCAGCGTGCTTGAAATGCCCGAGATGCCCTTCCCAAAACCGCCAGACGCGGAGCAGGATGTCTTCTTCAAAGCCGTTGAAAACGCCGCCACTAAAACTCTGCCGAATGCTCTTGTCGTAGCGGGCCTGAGCCCAGCTTCAAGCGAAAGCGAGTTCCTGCGCAGACACGGCGTAATTACCTACGGTATCGGCCCCCTTATGCAGCGCGCACAGGGCGGCCCCCACCAGCCCGACGAAAATATCGCCCTTGAAGATTTTTACTCCCAGCTGATGTTAACGACAAATATTGTTTTGGACTTTGCCGCCCTCAAATAAAAAACACGCCGCATAAAAACGGCGCGCTTAACGGTGTAAAAAAATATTATATAACTTTGGTGGTTTCAAGATACGCGCACAGACGTTTATCTATATCCCGCGCGCTCAAAGAGGCAAGCTTTTTTATGCTGAAGCTTTCTATCGCAAAAGAAGCCATAACAGTACCAACCGCCATGGCTTTTTTAATATGTTTTATATTATCCCAGTTTTTGACCGAGGATAAGTATCCCATAAAACCGCCGCCGAAAGTGTCCCCTGCGCCGGTTGTATCCAAAGGCTCCTCAATAAGCACCGGCGGCACTTGGCATAAAATTTCCCTGCTGACCAAAAGCGCCCCGTTAGGCCCCAGTTTTATGACGGCAAAACGCGGGCCGTATTTCAAAATCTCTTTACCCGCTTTGATAAGATTATGTATGCCCGTAAGCTGGCGGGCTTCTGTTTCATTTACAAATAAAATATCCATTGACTTAAGCAGCGTCATCAAATCTTGCTTTGCGGTTTGTATCCAAAGATTCATGGTATCACACGCTACTAGACGCGGCCTGCCGACCTGCCTCAAAACAGACAGCTGCAAAGACGGGGATATATTGCCTAAAAAAAGCGTCTGTATTTCTTTATCTTCTTTTTTCAGGACGGGGTTAAAATCAGCGAAAACGTTAAGCTTTGTGCTTAAAGTGACGGCGTTCTTAAAATCTTTATCATAACTTGCTTCCCACGTGAAAGTTTTGCCCTGCTTAACTTCAAGAGAAGTCAGGTCAACGCCGTTTTTTTTGAAAGGACGCAAATGTTTTTTTGTAAAATCAGTGCCGACAACAGCCACCACTTTAGGTTTTGAAAAGTAACTCGCCGCAATAGTGGCATAAGAGGCGGAGCCGCCTATGGCGTTCTTTACCGACGAGCGATAGGTTCTTATACTGTCAAAAGCTATAGAGCCTACTATGAGGACTTGGCCCTTCTTATCCATTCAAAACTCCTAAGCGCGTTTGAAAATTTGTATCTGCTTCGTTTCATTGAAACGTTTGATAAAGTCGTTCATCAGGGACTGCGCTTTGAGCTTCACCGCGGCTAGGGCAAATGCGGTTTTTGCCGTTTTCTCGTCCGCGCCGGAAGATTTTATCGCCTTATCGGTAACTGAAGAGCGTCTTGCGTAAAGCATCTCTTCTTCCTGAGGAGTAATTTTAGCGGACAAAATTAAAAGATTCTGAAATTTATCGGCAAGTTTTTGTTTCTTTAACGCCGATTCATATTCGTAAGGAGTCATATTAAAACGGTTCTGCACTGTCCAGATATAATCGCGTTTGTTAAAAGAACCGCCGTTTGTAAAAGCAGGCGTGTTTTGTATGGAATAAGCAACCTCAATGTCTGATACGCCCAGCCCCAACCCCAAGGCGCTTTGCGTAAGGCTTGCCTCGTTTATCATCTGCTGTAAAACTTCCTGCTGGATTTGTTTTGAAGCTTCTTCGTTATAATCTTCGCTTTTTCTAGCCTCGGTTTCAACAAGCTGGAGAGCGGTATTGTAATCTTTGTACTTTATCTTTACCCCGCCCACGCTTGCTATTGCGGCGTTGGGGCCGTATTCCTCAATAAAAACGCCCGCGCCGATAAAACCCAGACTGGCAAGAAAAAATACTACCGTTAAAATAAGAAAAACTCTTTTGTACTTAATCATAAAAGAAACCATAATTATTTTTCTCCTTTTTTAGAGGGTTTTTCCTCTTTAGCTTTTACATCGGCGGACTGAAGCTCGTCAAGGGCTTCTTCTTTATCGGACAAATCTTCTTCCTCTTCGCCTACAACGTGTATCGTCGCGCTTACCTTTGCGCCGCCCTCAATAAGTATGCTCTTTGAGCGGATATTGCCCGTTATCTTGGCGGAGGAAAGTATCTCCACATTATCCGCGCAGATATCGCCCAGCAAAGTGCCTATTACCACAACGCCCTGCGCAGAAATATCACCCTTAACATGCCCGCTTTTGCTGACGGTTACAAATTTGGCGTTATCTACGTTGCCCTCCAGTTTCCCGTCAATGCGCAGAGAACCCTGCAGGTCAAGCGTGCCCTGAAATTGGCATTCTTCGCTTATCACCGAAATGTATTCGCCGTTTTTGGCGTCTTTGCCTAAAAAGCCCATAGAACCTCCGCCCGTCTTAATAAATTTTCTTAAATTTACGCTTAACTTCCAGCTTTATGCTTCTACGGTTTCAAATCTTTTTCTTTAAGATAACCGCGCGGATTAACGGGCGTGCCGTCTTTCCAAAC
>JAEWSL010000025.1 GCA_023398295.1 Elusimicrobiota bacterium
TCAATAAGAACCCCGCCGAGGTCAAAAATAATAGTTTTCATAAATATATTTTAACAAATATGCAAAGCCAAGCCAAAGGCGGCTTTGGCGGTATTAGTTCTTATATAAAGGAGGCCAAGACAGCAGCGCCAGCTTATTGTACCATGAAAGCTGGGTTTTTTCGTCCATAAGGTATTTCATAAAAAATTCTGTTGTTTCTTTTGTTATCGGCGTTTTTGAGCCCGGGGTTACGGAAAAAGATTCTTTTGCCACAAACTGCAAGGCCTCAATAATTCCCTTTTTGCCCTTGCGGAAGATAAATACATTAAACTCAATTTTTTTCCCGTCCTGTATTACAAAGATAATTCCGGCGCGTTTGTCTTTTTTACCCGCGGCGATTACCTTCAATGCCATGCCTTTGCTCTGCGTTACGGTTTGGGCAACTTTGTTCGCGTATTGTGTGGGAGTTGAGGCGTTTTTATATTCCCAGACAGCGACGAGATTTTTGTAATCATAGAAAGTTTGGTTCGGCGGCAGATACTCATTTACGGCGGATACCTGGTTGCTTTCCGCCGACTGCAGGGTATAGACTGTCCCGTCAAAAGTTACTGTTTTTATAAGGTCCGTCTTGACGTCCTGGGCTATGCGTTTTGCCGCTTCCTGCGCACAAAGCGCGCAGGGCAGGACGGCAAAAGAAAGCGTGAAAAATAAGAATAATATTTTTTTCATAAGAGTCCTCTTTGTTTTTTTTACAGACCTAGCTTTTCTTTACATTCCAACATTTTGGACGGGGATATATGGCAGTAGCCGCCCGGATTTTTTATAAGATAATCCTGATGATACTCCTCTGCCTTAAAGAAGTTTGAAAGGGGTTCAATTTGCACCATAAACCTGCCGTATTTTTTTCTCTCTTCGTTTGCGATCTTATCAATTGCGGGCTTATCTGCGACGTCTGCATAATAAATGCCCGTCTGATACTGCGGGCCTTCGTCGTGCCCCTGGCGGTTTGCCACCGTTACGTCGGTTACAAAAAAATAAGCTTTAAGAAGATTTGCCAGCGGGATTATTTGGGGGTTATAGTCCACCTTTACTGTTTCTTTATAGCCCGTTTGCCCCTGTTTTACAAGTTCGTAAACGGGTTTTAGCGAGGACTTGCCGTTTGCATAGCCTACCGTCGTGCTTACGACGCCCTTTAGGCTTTGCATAAGTTTTTGCATTCCCCAGAAACAGCCGCCGGCAAAATAGATTGTTTTTATGTTTTTATTTTCGCTCATTAACATCTATTTTAATAATTATTTTTGCAAAAGGAAAGCAGCCGTCTTAAAGGAAATGGGACGCGCGCATTTTGCTATAATAATCTTATCTTATAAAGCGGGGATTTTATGGATAAAATAGGGATATTGATGCTTGTTTGCTCTTCTGTAACAAACGCGCTTGCAAACAGTTTTTTGAAGATGGCTTTCGTCGGCCGCACCGAAATATTTTCTAACGGTCTTACGGCGGGGCTTATAAAGATTTTTACAAATCCTTACGCTCTTTTGGGCGCGGCGCTTTTTGGCGTTTCATTTGTGTTCTTCGGCAATGCTTTGGCGCGCGTTAATTTATCTTTGGGATATCCGTTTATGTCGGGGCTGGCGTTTTTGCTGATATTTGCAAGTTCGCTTTTGTTCTTTAAGGAAACTATAAATATCTGGGGCGTAGTCGGCGTATTTAGCATACTCTTCGGCATTATTTTAATAAGCGTCAAAAGTTAGAATATTATCTTTGCACGGCCACTTTGCCGGCCCTGCCTTCCAAATATCCGCCGTAAACTTCGCAGACGGGCGCCTCTGAAATAAGCGCTCTTACTTCTTGCATAGGCGCTATCTTATAGCCTTTTTCAAGCGAGCCTTTTATTATGGCTTCAAACTGTTTTAATTTGCCCCTACCTTCCATTTCCGCGTGTACGGTAATTACGTTTAGGCCTTCTTTAAGCTGCTCAAGATAATAGGCGGCAACGTTATCGTCGTTTATTCCGTTTGCGCCGAAAATTTCGTCCATAGTGGGCAGGGTGGAGGGTATCTCAAGCGTCTTAAACTCTTTTGCGCCAAGCGCGGGGTAGTGCGGGCTTTTGCCGCGCACATTGCTGCAGTAGTCAAAATTAAACTCGTCTAGAACGCTTAGAGCGTTTTGCGTCAGCTGCCAGCCCGGGGCGGCAAAAGCCTGCGGCCTTCGGCCGCAAATTTGCTCAAAGAGAGCGCAGGCCTTTTGCAAGTCAGCGCGGATTTCTTCTTTTGAAAGCGCGGGCAGCTTATCTTGCCACTTTACGTGATCCCAGGCGTGCAGGCCGCACTCAAAGCCCTGATCAAAGGTGTCTTTTAGGATATTCTCACGGCCTTTTACTATATTGGGCGCGTGCAGAAGCGTGCCGTACATCATTGTCTTAAGCCCGTAGGTTGAGGGGGCTTTTGTGCGCAGCATTTTTGTTATAAAACCTTTGCGGAAAATTCTAAAAATCGCTTTGCCGGAATTATCCGGCCCCATAGAAAAATAAAAACTTGCCTTAACGCCGCAGGCGTTTAGAACATTGCGCATTGCGCTTACGCCCTCAAGATAACCCTGAAGGGTGTCCACGTCTATTTTTACGGCCAGAATATTTTGTTTATTTTTTAGCATAAACGCTGAGCCTTCCCGTTTTGACGATAAAATTTGTCTTATCCTTAAACTTAAAATCATTAGGGTTTCTGAAGATAAAATAAGTTTTGCCTTGGCCTTCGCGGGAGGGGCTTTCAATAAGACGTTCAAGCCCATCGTTGTCCAAAAACCAAACGTCCGCATCGTGCGCTTTGTTTTTGCCGAACTCAAGTTCACCTACCGAGTTAACAAGTTTTACGCGTCTTTTTGTATAAAAAGGAATATCCTGGAAAAATTTGCCCGCCAAAACAATTTCGTCATTCTCCGCCAGACACGGCATACTTTGCAAAAGATATTTTGACGAGCGCATTTGGGAAATTGTCTTAAAAGCGGGTTTTGCAAACAGCGCAAATAAAAACGCAAAAGCGCAAAGATACGTAAGAAGAAGTTTGGTCTTTTTAAGCGCGCGGCCGCTTGCCGCTGCAAACAGGCAGCAAATTGCGCACAGGCTGAGCACAACCGGTTTATAGGGGCTTATATCGTTTAGTGTTTTAGACGGCAGCAGGTTAAAATAAATCAGTAAAACAGCCGCAAGCAAAGCGGCCGCAAATAGGCAGTAAAACAGCCAGAGGCATATTATTTTTTTGCCGCCGTTTTCTTTTAGGTCAAAAATATTTCTGGCCAAAATTATTGCCGTTGGCGGAAAACAGGGTATTATATAAGGCGCAAGCTTTGAACTTGAGGCCGAAAAAAACAGCAGTATAACAAACACCCAAAGCGAGAGGAAGATATTATTTTCTTTTCTGCAAAACCAGTTTTTAAGCGAGGTGAAAATAAAAGGCGTCCACACCATAACGCCGCCTATGAAAACGGGGATAAAGAACCAAAAGGGCTCGTAGCGGTCGTGCAGCGTGGTGGCGTAGCGCAAAAAATGCTCCTGTATAAAAAAGAAATAAAAGAAGTCGGGATTTTTTTTGCACATTAAGTAAAACGGCGGGACAGAAATAATAAAAAACGTTAAAATAGCCGGGCTTAAAAAAAGTTTTTTAAGTATGTCCCAGCGTCTTGTAAATATCATAAACCAAAAAATCACGCCGGCGGGCAGCACAATGCCTATAAGCCCTTTGCTTAAAGTGCCCAGCGCCAGGGCGGCGTAGAAAACGTAGAGCCAAAGTTTTTTATTATCCTTAAAATAAAGATAAAAACTGACTAGCGAAAGCGTGATGTAAAACGACACCGTCATATCAATTATATTGATGCGCGAGATTGCAAAATAAAGCGCGCCCGTGCCCAAAATAAACGCGCTTAAATTTGCGGTGTCTTCGTCGTACATTCTGCGGGCCAAGAGCCATGTCATAAAAACGCCCAGAAGGCCAAGAAGGCAGGGCCAAAAGCGCGCGGCAAACTCGTTATAGCCAAGCGTTGCAAAGGCAAGGGCCGTCTGCCAGTAATGCAGAGGGGGCTTTTCAAAATAGAGGACGTAATTTAGCGTCGGCGTGAAAAAATCGCCGCTTTCAAGCATTTCGCGCGGGATTTCGGAGTAGCGGCCTTCGTCAATATTTATAAGGCCGTAGCTGCCCAATCCCCAGAAATATAAAAGAAACAGAGCGGCGAAAAGAAAATACTTAAAGTTTTTTTTGTCGCTTATTATCTTTTTTAATTTTCCCATTGCGCGTTGTCCTTATTTTATTTTTCCTTTTTTATAGTCGCTCAGATACGCGCTTAAAGTCTTGCGTATCATTTCTTTAAGGGAAGTTTTTGGCTGCCAGCCCAAAATAGTCTGCATCTTTTCTATGCTGGGCCTGCGGTCCTGGGCGTCCTGATAAGTTTTGCCGTAGTATTGCTCGGAAGGCTGTTCTATTATCTGCGCCTTATCTGCCAGGGGTTTATACTGCTTAAATTCTTTCATCACGTCTACAATAGTGTGCGCAAGCTCTTTTATGGAATAGTGGTTTTCAGGGTTGCCGATATTAAAAATCTGCCCGTTTGTTTTTTTGCCGTCGTCTGAGATAATGCTCATGAGGCCGTCAAGGGCGTCGTCAATATAGGTAAAGCTGCGCATCTGCGCGCCGCCGTTTACAAGCACAAGCGGCCTTTCGGTTATGACGTCGTAGAACATTTGCGTTATGCTGCGTGCGCTGCGTTCTTTTGCCTCCGCAAAAGTATCAAGACGCGGGCCCACCCAGTTAAACGGGCGGAACAAAGTGTACTTTAAGCCGCGCTCCTGCCCGTAGGCGGTAATAACGCGGTCCATCATCTGCTTGCTGCAGCTGTATATCCAGCGCATTTTATTTATGGGGCCAAGCATTAAAGGGGACTCGTCTTCTTTTAAGATTTTATCGGGGCTCATTGCGTAAACTTCCGACGTGGAGGGGAAAAGCACCCTCTTGCCGTGCTTAACGCACATCTTGACGACTTTTAGGTTTTGCTCAAAGTCAAGCTCAAAAGTCCAAACGGGATTTTTAATGTAGTACATCGGCTTTGCCACGCCGACCAACGGCAAAACTACGTCGCATGCTTGCACCTGTTTTTGAAGCCAGCGGTCAGCCTTAAAGATATCGCCTTTTTTGAAGGTAAGGTTGGGGTGTTTTAAGCGTTTTAGATTGTTTTTTACGCGGTCAAAGGCGACAACTTTCCAGTCGGTGGTATTTAAGATGCGCTCCACCAGATGGGAGCCTATAAAACCGTCTGCGCCCAGTATTAATATTTTCATAATTATTATTCTCCTTTTAATTGTCCCTTAAGATTTTCTTTTGGCATATCCGTTTCAAAATCTTCTATCGTCAAGTCTTTACCCGCCGTTGCGACAATAAGCGGATTTTGGCTTATTATTGCGCCGCAGGGCGCGTTTGTTTTTGTTTTAAGAGGCATAGTCTTCCATATAATAATTTTTTTGCCGTCTAAAAAAGTAAATGCTCCCGGGAAAGGGCGCGTTACCGCGCGCACTAAATTATAAATTGTAGTTTCGTCCCAACGCCAGTCAATCAGGCCGTCTTGGGGCGTCCTCCTGCCGAAATACGCGCCCGCGCTTAAATCCTGTTTGACGGATTTTATTTTGCCCTGCTCAATCTTGCCGTAAGAGCGCTTTATTATGCGCACTGCCGCCGCGCTTAATTTTTGTGTCAGGCTAAAAGCGTCGTCTTCAAAGGCAATGGGCACAATTTCCTGGTCGGCGATATCGCCCGCGTCGGCGCGCGCCACCATATAGTGAAGGGTTGCGCCGGTTTCCTTCTCGCCTTTTACCAGCGCCCAGTTTATCGGCGCGCGCCCGCGGTATTTTGGCAAAAGCGAGCCGTGCATATTAAACGCGCCGCGCGGCGCGCTTTCAAGCGCCGCGTTTGGCAGAAGCGAGCGGTAATAAACCGATAAAATTATATCGGGCGCAATTTTTTTTATGCGCATAATTTCGGCCTCGTCTATTTTTTCGGGAGTAAAGACGGGGATATTATTTTTAAGAGCAATTTGTTTGACGGAGGCAAACCAGTTTTCCTTAGGGTTATCTTCGTAGGTATAGACGGCGGCTATATTTGCTTTGAGGCGCAAAAGCTCCTCAAAGACCTGCGCTCCCGTCATACTGTAAGCAAAAAGCAGCAGTTTAGGCCTTGTCATTTGCATTATCAATTCCGTATAAATTTTTGATGACAAATTTGGGGCGTTTTCTTATTTCCTTAAAGAGCCTGCCTATATATTCGCCCGTTATCCCGACGGAGCTTATCAGCACCCCTATTAAAAAGAACAGCGCGGCAAACAGGGTAAACATACCTTCGGCCTCGGGGCCTATTATCAGGCGGCGCAGCAGCAGGAAGGCGGCAAACATCACGCTTAAGGCCGAAACGGCCATGCCGAAAATCGTTATAAATTGCAGCGGTATTAGAGAAAAGCTTGTCATCAAATCAAAGTTAAGCGAGATTAGTTTGAAAAGACTGTATTTTGAAACGCCTTTCTCGCGCTTGTTGTGTGATATCAAAATCTCAGTCGGGTTTACGGCAAATTTCTGGGCGAAAGCGGGGATAAATGTGGTAGCCTCCTCGCTTTTTGCGATGATGTCGGTAATGCGCCTGTCGTAAGCGCGCAGCATGCAGCCGTAATCGTGGATATTAAGGCCGGTTATTTTGTTTGTCACAATATTGACTATTTTAGAGGCAAACCTTCTGAAAAACGGATCGTCCCTGTGCGCGCGTATAGTGCCGACCACGTCGTATCCCTCCTCAAATTTCTTAAGCATGGGGGCGATTTCTTCGGGCGGGTTTTGCAGGTCTGCGTCCATGGTGGCCACGATGTCGCCTGTTGCTTTTGAAAATCCCGCCACTATTGCCATATGCTGGCCGAAGTTGCCGTTAAAGTCAATTATTTTTACGAGCTCGGGGCGTTTTGCGCGCATATCTTCAAGAAGTTTAAGAGAGTTATCAGCGCTGCCGTCGTTTATAAATATTACTTCGTAGGGGCGGTTTAATTTATCAAGGGCGCAGAACGTTCTCTTAAAAAGCGCGGGGAGGCTTTGCTCCTCGTTATAAACGGGTATTACGAGCGTTAATTTTTTCATTAAAATTGCCTCTTTTTGGCCTTGGCTTTTAAGCTTTTGGCCGGGGATTATTTTTTATGCTTGCCTAATATTTCTTTTACGGTTGAAATAACTTCTTCAACGTCTTCGTCTGTCATCGCGGTAAAAAGCGGCAGCGAAACTATGCGCTTTGCAACATATTCCGCTTCCGGATAATCGCCCTCTTTCCAGCCGTAAGTTTTTTGGTAATAAGAAAACTCGTGCACGGCCAGATAATGCAGCGCGGTGCCGATGTTTTGCGCGCCCATAAGTTTCATAAACTCATCGCGCGTTATCGTAAGCTTGTCGGTGTCAAGCAGGGGGGAATATATATGCCAGCAATGCGTGTCGCCTTTTGTTACGGGAGCGGGTATTATTATGCCCTCAGTATTTTTGAAAGCTTCGTTGTAGCGCGCCACTATCTGCGCCCTGCGGGCGTTAAATTTATCAAGCCGCTTTAACTGCGATATGCCGATTGCGGCCTGTATGTCCATCATATTATATTTAAGGCCGGGTATTATAACGTCGTAATGCGTTTTGCCTTTTGCAGCGTAGCGGTTCCAGGCGCCTTTGCTCATACCGTGCTGGCGCAGGATATAGAGTTTTTCTGCCGCCTCCTCGTCGTTAAGGCAGACCATGCCGCCTTCGCCTGTGGTTATATTTTTAGTCGGGTGGAAGCTGAAAACCGTCGCTTTTTTTGCGCCCGCAAGCCCGATTTTTTTGCCCTGCCATTTTGCGCCTATTGCGTGCGCGGCGTCTTCAATAATTAAAAGATTATGCTTCTTTGCAACGGCTTCAATTGCGTTCATATCGCACGGACGGCCGGCAAAATGCACGGGGATTATGGCTTTTGTTTTGGGGGTAATTTTCTTCTCAATATTTTTGGGCGCAATGTTTAAGGTTTTTGCGTCAATATCGGCTAAAACGGGCGTTGCGCCGGCAAAAATAATTGTGTTCACGGTGGCCACAAAGGTCATCGGTGTGGTGATAACTTGGTCCCCTTTGCCGATGCCGAAAGCCAAAAGGGCCAGATGCAACCCCGCCGTGGCGGAGTTTACCGATACGGCGTATTTTGCCCCCGTGTATTCCTGAAACATCTTTTCAAATTCAATAGTTTTGGGGCCGGTGGTAAGCCAGCCGCTTTTAAGGCAGGCGGTAACGTCCCGCACGGCGTCATCGTCAATAGTCGGACGGGAGAACGGCAAAAATTCTTTTCTCATAATAGTTTATCCTCTGAGTAGATTTTATCAAATTTGCTACAATATAACCATATTTGAGAGGAGTTTTTTATGAAGAATATATGCGTCGTAGGTACGGGTTACGTAGGCCTTGTAAGCGGGGCTTGTTTTGCGCATTTGGGGCACAAAGTCGTCTGCGTTGACAACAATGCAGCGCGCATTGAAAATCTTAAAAAAGGCATAATGCCTATTTACGAAAAAGGCTTAAAAGAAATTGTTGACGACGGCGCAAAAAGCGGTAATTTGCAGTTTACCGCAAATTTGGCAGAAGGCGTAAAAAAATGCGAAGTGATTTTTATTACCGTGGGCACTCCGGCAGATAAAAAAACGGGCGATCCCGATTTATCTTTTGTCTTTGCCGTTGCGCGCGAAATTGCAGATAATATTAAAGAAGGCTACCGCGTAATTGTTCTAAAATCCACCGTGCCCATAGGCACCGCAGAAAGCGTTGAAAGCATTATAAAGGAAAATAATAATAAGGCCGATTTTTCCGTAGCGTGCAACCCCGAGTTTTTGCGCGAAGGCTTTGCCGTGGGCGATTTCCTTAATCCGGAGCGTATTGTCGTAGGCGCAAACGACGCAAGAGCCTTAAAAATTATGACGGAGTTATATGCGCCGCTTACCTCCCAAGGCTTTAAGCTTCTTACCACCGATACTACGACGGCCAATATGATTAAATACGCCTCCAATTCTTTTTTGGCCATGAAAATTATGTTTATCAACGAACTTTCCGATATGTGCGAAAAGGCCGGCTCTGATATAAACGACGTTGCGCGCGGCATCGGGCTTGACAGCAGGATAGGCTGCAAATTTTTACAGCCCGGACCGGGTTTTGGCGGCTCGTGCTTTCCAAAGGACACTATGGCCCTTGAGCGCATGGCAAAGAAGGTGGACAGCCCGCTTAAACTTGTGGAAACCGTCATTGCCGAAAATAACGCGCGCCGCTTCAAAATGCTTGCCAAGATAAACGCCGCTTTTGATAATAATTTGCGCGGCAAGCGTTTGGCCGTCTTAGGCGTAACGTTTAAGGCCGAAACTGACGATATGCGCGATTCCCCCAGCATCGGCATTTTGCAGGAATTGCATTTGGGCGGCGTTGAGATTGGCATTTACGATCCGCAGGGCGCCAAGAACGGGCCAAAGTTTTTCCCTTACGCCAAATTTTACGACGACGCCAAAAGCGCCCTTAAAGGCGCAGACGGCGCGCTGATACTTACCGAGTGGGCCGAGTTCAAAAAACTTACCGCCAAGGATTTTAAGGATAATCTTAAGACGGCAATTGTGGTGGACTTGAGGAATATGTTCAGGCTGGAGGAGATGGCGGGGGTTAGCTATTACAGTTTGGGGCGCAAGGCCGTCAAACCCTAGTTTTGATAACGGCGGTTTGGATTTAACGGCAGTTATATCGGGCGCACAATTTTCCATATTTGGGTAAATTTTGATTTTTAGCCTCCTAACGTACCGTTTCGGCAAGGCCTTAACTTCGTGGTACGTGTCGTCGGCTAAAAAATCAAAATTTCCTCCAAATCTGAAAAACCGCGACAGCTTTCCACAAACGAGCGTTCCACGGACGGCTGTGTCAACAGCAAACTTTCTCTTGCGTACGGCTCTCGCGTCTTTGCAGTGCAACGCAAATTTGCCTCAAGCTTGAAAAATCGCGCAACTTACACAAACGAGCGTTCCACAGACGGCTATGTCAACGGCAAGCTCTCCGACACGTACGACCAGCGCGCCTTCGGCGCGTGTTTTGTCGTTATCAATAAGTGCCGTCTTTGCGCGAGGTGAAGTTTCGTCGTAGCCTTGGCGAAGACAAACGGAGAGGGAGGGATTCGAACCCTCGGCACCTTGCGGTGCACAGGTTTTCGAGACCTGCTGTTTCAACCGCTCACACACCTCTCCATGCGTTGCTTTTATATTATATAAAATATCCTATCCGGAGGGCTTGCCGCAGTCTTGCGCGCGCCGCTTTTTTGCCCCCAAACACGCTTTGTCCGAAAACGGGCTTGCAAAACAGCCGTATAATAAAGTAAAAATAAAAAAAGGGGGCATATATGAAAACAGTTGATTATGATTTTAATGCGCAGAAAAATTTGCAGATATTAAAACAAGGCGCGTTTTTGACTTCACAGCACGGCGGCGCGCTTAATGTTATGACGATAGCATGGGGTTCCATAGGCATAATGTGGGGCCGCCCCGTTTTTACGGCCTTAGTGCGCAAAAGCAGGTTTACGCACGGGCTTATAGAGGCTTCGGGGGCTTTTTGCGTGTCTTTTCCGTACGAGAATATGGCCCGCGCCCTTGCTTACTGCGGCAGGACATCGGGACGCGAGGCCGATAAAATCCAAACCCTGGGCCTAAAAACTATCTCCGATGAAAATTTGGCTGTTCCTATTCTTGATTTGCGCGGTATGCATTTGCAATGTCTTGTTCTCTACAAACAGGATATGAAGGCGCAGCATCTTGATAAAATAATGCGCGAAACGTGGTACCACGAAGAGGATTATCACACCCTCTATTTTGCGGAAATAACGAAAGCCGTCCTCCTCTAAAAAATCAGTTTTTTACTTATAGGTCTTTAGCCCCAGATGTTTGTGGGCCCTAATTCTCTTGTCTGCGCAGGGGAAAACTTTCTACAATTTATATAAGGAAAGTAAAACTAAAAAAAACGGAGGAAGTTATGAAAAAAGTATTATGCGCAGCAGCCGGTATTTTGTTAAGCGTAAGCGTTTTTGCCGCTTCGGGGGATGAGTTTACCATAGATTTGCAGGCAGAGAATTTACAGGCCGTCGGTGCTGATTTGCAGAGTGCTTTTGAGCAGCAAAAAAAAGTTCCGCAAAGGACGGAGACTGCCCAGGAGAAAACTGAAAAAGAGGACGCCAAGGCCGCTTTTAATAACGCTGAAAAGGCTTTGGATATTTTGATTAAGAATAATCCCAAAGCGGCGGATTATATTAGATTTATCAAGAGCAGACACTTGGTGTTTTACAATGATTTGAACAGCGATACTATTGACAGAATCGGCAGCGATAACGCCGGACAAATGATGTTTATGGACGTTACGGAGCTTGTAAAAACGGTAAGCGGTTTGAACGAGGATCTTGCTAAGCAAGTCGCAAAGATACTTGACCACCAATATTGGAACAATTTCTCCCGAAGGTCACACAATATCTCAGGCACATACTGGCTTTCGCTTTCCTACGCCAATATCTTTGTGAACGGGGATTTTAATGCCGACAGTTTATTTTCGGAAGAATTAAAATACGGCGCTGACTCCGAGTGGAACAGTTATATATCCCTTTTGCTTAAAGGCGAGCAGAAACAAAAGTAAAAAGGCTGATTGCTTGTCCGCAAACAATATTTAGACATAATAAAAACCGCCCGCAACTTAAAACTGCGGGCGGTCTTTTTATCGGTAGAGGGCGGCGCAGGCTTTTGGATTATAGGCCTTTGGTTCAGGGGGCTTTCTAGGTCTAAATTCACTTGTGAAGTCTACAGATAGTTCGTATAATCTACTTAGTGATGGCAACAGAAAATAAGAAAACGGAGGGAATTATGAAGAAAATATTATGCACAACAGTGAGTGTTTTGCTAAGCGCAAGCATATTTGCCGCTTCGGGAGATGATTTTACAGTAGACTTACAGGCAGATAATTTACAGGCCATAGGCGCTGATTTGCAGGCGGTCTTTGAGAGCGGCAAAGAAGCTGCGAGGGCGACGGAGGCAGTTGCTTTGGAGCAAAATGCAAAAGATGACGCCGAAGCCGCTTTTAAGAACGCCGAAAAGGCTTTAGATATTTTAATTAAAAATAGTTCCGAATATGCAAGCGCTCTTAAAGACATAAAAACAGCGCATAAGAATCTTTACAAATCCTGCGGGCAACTCGTTAAAGAAAAAGGATACGGAAACGATCCTTTGGTTATTGAAGAGCTGGTAAAATTGTTAAGCGCTTTGAAAGAAGAAGGCCTTGCCAAAATAGCGGCAAAAATCGTAGATCACCAGTATTGGAACGGTGTGTACGAAACTTCCCAGAACATCAGCCGAGTCTATAATATTTCCGATCCGGCCGAAGGTGACTTTGTTAAAAATTATCTTAAAGAGGAAGGCGCTTTATTGTCCGCTAAGCCCAAAGAAGGCGTTGACGAAGAGTGGAACAGCTATATAT
>JAEWSL010000067.1 GCA_023398295.1 Elusimicrobiota bacterium
CCGGCTTTTACGGCCCTGCGCGCGGTGTCTTTATTTATGCCGCCGTCCACTTCAAGCCAGATATTTCTGCCGCTTTTGTCAATAAGCTTGCGCGTCTGCTCTATTTGCGCGAGGGAACTTTCCAAAAATTCCTGTCCGCCGAAGCCAGGATAAACCGACATTATCAAAACCTCGTCTATAAGCGGCAAAAACGGCTTTAGGACTTCGGGTTTTGTATCGGGCTTTATTGAAAGGCCCGCGCTAAGCCCGAGGTCTTTAATTTGCTTTAAGAGGGCGTGTAAATCGCCTTGTGCCTCTTCGTGTAAAATCAGGCTGCTTGCGCCGGCCTTAATGAAAGGCTCTATAAAACGCTGCGGATACTGCACCATTAAATGTACGTCCTGGGGCAGGGCGGCTTTTTTGTTTATACGGCTTACCAAAGCAGGCCCGAAACTTAAATTTGGCACAAAATGCCCGTCCATAATATCTATATGAAGCCAGTCCGCGCCGGCTTTTGCGACTTCGTTTATCTGCGCGCCCAAATTAAGCAAATCCGCCGAAAGGACAGACGGCGCCGCGGCGACTTTATTTTTTTGCGGCGGGGGGAGTTTTATCATTTAATTTCCCTTAAGTTCCTTTTCCCTTACCAAAATACCGTCAACGTAAATGCGGAAGGAAGCGTCCCCGCCGTAGGGAACGGTTAAATCTATTTTACTGCCGGGCTGCTTCATTTCGTTTAAGATTTCCCTTTCGCCTATGGAGTCAAGCAGAACAACTCTCACCCTGTTATCGTTTTTGCCCTGGGGGAGTTCGTAATAAATTCTCAAAGTTTTTTCGCCTTCGCTCTCGGGGCGCGCGCTTATGGTTATGGCTATATTTGCGTTGGGGGCGACTTCGGAATCGGGCGCGGGCTTTTGGGCAATGACCGTGCCGTTGGGGAACAAAGACTCCGCGTCTTCGGTAAGGCTGATATTGATATTAGCGTCGGAGGCCCAACGGTTAACGTCGGCTATTTTCTTTTGTCTGAAGTCGGGCATAAGCTTCATTGAAGAAGGCGGCTCCCCGTTTGAAATGACTAAATTTACGCTGTCGCCCTTGCCCAAAATTTCGCCTGCCTGCGGCGTCTGGGATACTACGGAGCCCTTTTCCACCGTCAGAGAGTAAGCCGTTTCTTTAGAGCCCACGACAAGCGAGCTTTGCCTTATCAGCAGTTCGGCGTTTCTAAGAGGCAGGCCGCTTAAATCCGGCGTTTCAATATTTTGCGCGCCCTGGCTTATCCAAACGCGCACTACTTTGCCTTCCCTTACTACAGTTCCTGCAGGCGGCAGCTGGCGTATGACCGATCCGGCGGGCAGGCTGGGTTCGTACTCTTCGCCTGCTTTTTTGAGGGCTAAATTTGATTTTGATAAAACGTCCAAAGCCATATCAACGGGTTTTTTTGTGATGTCGGGAACAGGCAGCTCCTGACGACTGTGCACAAGGGCCGAAGCCGCCCAGTCAAAAGAGAAGAATGCCGCCGCGCCCAAAAAAGCCAAAATTATAAGAAGAAGCAGTATTGCCTTTATCAGCGCGGTAAAAGTTGAAGGCTTGTCGTCAAGAAAATCTTCCCCGTAACTATCGCCGTCAATTTCTGAGGGGTTTTTTGCGGAGGGCTTTTTTGCCTTAGAAGCGTTTTCGTCCAGATTTCTTGCTATATGTTCGCTTTCGTTGCTTTCGCCGGATATAAGTCCGGCTTCGTCCTTGGAAGAATGTTTTTGAGAGTCTTCCAAGGCGGAAGCCAAGTTGTTCTTGTCTTCAAAGCCTTCGTAAAGTGTGTTGTCGTCTTTGTTTTCCATAATGCAAATCCGTAATTTCCGCCTGCCAGTATTTACCCGCCGCCTGTGCGTCCGGATGTTTCATACGACGTAAAATCAGCAGAATATAACCGCGCCTTCGCGTAGATTTCTTCCGTTTATATATTCGCGCGCGCTCATAACGCGCGCGCCTGCGGGGCGCACTTGTTTAACGCGCAAAACGCCGTTCTTACATTGTACTAAACAATCCCCGCAGCTTTCAATGGAAATTATCTGCCCCGCAGACTGCGCGCCTTTAAGCGCGGCTATGTCGCCCTCGGGGGCAAGTTCTGTTTTTATAAGCTGCACGGGCCGGTTTTGCGCGTCCAAGGCTTTTGCATAACAGGGCATAGCCGCGCTTAAGGCGCGCGCGACGTTATGTATTTGGCGCGCAGGCATAGTTTGGAAAGAAACAAAAGCGTCGGCCTTTTCTATCATTGGCGCGCGGGAGGGCTCTCCCGTCTGCGGGATTTTATCAATTTGCCCGCGCTCTAAATTTGATATTACTTTTGCCAAAGCCTCTTTACCCTGCGCGGAAAGCTTTTCAAGCAGGGATAAAGCGTCTTCGTTTTCGCTTAAAGGCAGGGGGGTTTGCGGCAGGGCCAAAGGCCCGCTGTCAAGACCTTCGTCTATCCAAAAGACGCAAACGCCGCTTTCTTTTTCCCCGTTAAAGAGGGTATGCTGCATCGGCGCGGCGCCGCGGTATTTTGGCAACAGGGAAAAGTGTACATTTAATATGCCGTACTTAAAAGCGTCCCAAGCGGGTTTCCTGAAAATTTTGCCGTAGGCGACCGCGATGCCTAAATCGGCCTTAAGTTCTGCTATTTGCGGAACTATATCCTTAAAAACCTGCGGGCTTAAGACGTTTAAGCCCAACTCCAAAGCGCGCGTTTTTAGGGGGCAGGGTTGTATTTTAAGACCTCGTCCGCAGGGCCTGTCGGGCTGGGTTACTACTAAAAGCACTTCGGTTAGATTATGCGCAAGGTCCAAAAAAGGCGCGGCAAGCTGCGGCGTGCCGAAGAAGACAGTCTTAAGTTTCTTTTTTGCGCAATTATTATTTCCATTCATATGGACATTTTATCATTTATACCGTTCGGTTTGCGTTATCATATTTTCCTATTTTTGGGTGCTTTTTTTGCGGGAATTATTATAAAATATAAAAAAAGGGGGGAATTATGAAAACAACGCTTTATTACTTCACCGGCAGCGGCAACAGCCTTAAAGCCGCAAAGGACTTAAAAGAACATCTCGGCGGCGATTGCGGCCTTGAAAGAATAACGCACAAAAACGTTTTGTCCGCGCCGCAGACTGAGGCGGAGGCGGTAGGCATAGTCTATCCCGTTTATTACGTAGGCCTGCCGTTTATGGTTAGGGATTTTATTTCAAACCTGCCGCTTAAAGAGGGCGTTTATTATTTTCTTTTGGCCACCTGCGGCGGCATGGACGTAGCCTCAACAAAGCAGGCCGCAGATATTTTTAAGCAGAGAAACGGCAAATTAAGTGCGGCCTTTAGAGTGCGCCTTCCGGGCAATTATCAGATAATGTACTCGCCATACTCCTCGGATTATTGCCAAAAAATGTATCGCGCGGAAGAAAATAAAATTGCGGAAATAGCCCAAACAATAAAAGATAAAAAGGAAGATTTCGGGGCAATATATCCGTCGTATTTTGCCGCTTTGGGCAATCTTATTTACAAAGCAACTTTTAATCCGCGCAAGATAGGCAAACATTTCTGGGCGCAGGATACATGCACTTCCTGCGGCATTTGCGCAAAAGTGTGCCCCGCGAGGAATATACAAATTATAGACGGCAAACCGCAGTGGGGCGATAAGTGCGAAAGCTGCCTTGCCTGCCTGCATTGGTGTCCCGCAAGCGCGGTGCAATACAAAAAGGCCACGCTTAACAAAGAGCGTTACCATGCCCCGCAGGTTAAAGCGGAAGATTTATTTGTAGAAGGTCAGTAAATTGCCGCTCCAGCGCAGCAATTTATCAAGGACTTCTTTTGCGGGGATACGGTTTTTATTCCAATCAAGATAGAAAGATAAAATTTCTTTATCTTCGCCCGTTATCTTTGCGGGCAAATCTTTTTTGGAATAAACGTACTCCCCCGTCTTTATGTAATAGTTGGACTGCACTACAAACGACGCGCTTTTGCAAAGCTCTTTTAGCTGATCTTCGGGCGCGTTTTCCCCGTAGCACATAAAAGTATGGCAGGCCGCGTGATAAATATTTGCGGCGGCGGTTCTTGCGCCGGCTTTGACGTCCTCTTCGGTAATTTGCGGCAGGAAGTCTTGCAATTTGCCGAAATAATCTTTTGTTTCTTTGCTAAATTGAAGCAAATCGCTTTTCGGCCACGCGGCAAGAACCTGCGCCGCGCCGATAAAGCCGCAAAGTTTTTCGTTTTCAGGCATAGAAGAAAGTATTTGTTTGTAAGCGGTCAAATCGTCGGCGCCTAAATTGTCCAGCAGGACCACAAGGTCAAAATCGCTTGTTTCCGTATTCTCGCCGCGGGCGTAACTGCCCTGCAGGCCGCAGTAAAGAAGTCTTTTGCCAAAACGCTCACGCAGTTTTTGGATAACTTCGTTAAGCCAGGGATTTTTATCTATCATATTCCTATTTTAGCACATTTTGAGCTGTGCCGTTTAGGCCGCGTTTTGCCGCGGCGGTCCGAAGACGGGCCAAAATTGCTTAACATATCAATACTTGACATATCAACTAATTTTGGCTAAAATATGTTTATGGCAAATAATACGGGAAATAAACAGAAAAATCTTTTGGCCTGCGGCCGCCGCGGCTACAAAGTGGCCAAAACCCCTTCTGAGCTGCTTGTTTACGCTACGGGGCTTGTTTATTCCCGCGCGGAAAAGATTATCAATAAATTTCTTATTTCCTGCGGCACCACAAGCGCGCAGTTTAACGTTTTGGTTTCGCTTTTTCACTGTCAAAACGCGCGCGGGCTAAGCCAGATTGAAATCAGCCGCAAAATGCTTGTAAGCCAGGGCAATATAACAAGACTGCTTGACAACCTTCATAAGAATAAATATATTACCCGAAAGGAGGACTCTTTTGACAGACGCCACAAGCTTATAAACATCACGCCCAAAGGCCGCGCGCTTTGCGCCGCCGTAATGCCGCGCTACGCAAGGCTGGTTAAATCTCTCACTTCCTGCTTAGATGATAAAACAAAAAAATCAACGGGGTTAAGCCTTCTTTATTGGCTTAAGGAACTTGAAGGTTACGCTTATGAAAGCAGCAAATAGGATTTTTTATTTATTTTATTTTTTATTTTTTGCGCAAAACGCTTTCTGCGCTCAGTATTCTTTTGAGAGCGCCTACGCGCGTGCTTTAAGCGCCAGCGAAACCGTTTTAGCCGCCCAAAAAGAGGCCGAAAAATACGGCGCGCAGCGCAAAGCCGCTTTTGGCCTTTATATGCCTAAGGCGGGGGTAAAAGGCTCTTATACTTTTCTTGACGGGCCTATAGTGATGGACTTAAACAGCATTCGCTCCACCATAGTTCCGCTTTATCCGCCCGGCACAAATATCCCGCCCTTTATAGAAACTATACAAGACGACCGCTTTTTTAAGGCCGAAGCTTACGCAACGCTGCCCGTTTTTACCGGCGGCAAACTGCGCGCGGCAAATGCGGCCGCAGAGGCCGATTATGAAGCCGCCCTTGCCAAACTGGAAGGCGTGCGCAATAATATTTTGACGGAAGTAAGCTCAAAATACTTTGGCGCCATGCTTGCGGGCCAAGTTGTAAACGTGCGCGAACACTTCCTTGAAAGCGCGCGCCAAAACGCGCAGGACGCGGCAAAAATGTATCAGGCGGGCCTTATATCAAAGGTGGAGAAAATGGCCGTTGACATAGTTTGCTCCCAGGCCCAAAGGGATTATAATTCTTCCGTCAATGACGCTTCTTTGGCAAACACTTTGCTGCAAAATCTCTTAAGCGAAAACGAGGACGTAACATTTTCCTCCTCCCTGTTTGTTACGGATATGGGTAAAATGGAAGCTCTTGCCTATTATCAAGGTCGCGCGCAGGCGGCAAACAGCATGCTTAAGGTCTTAGACGCCAAAATGCAGGCCGCAGACGCGGCGGTAAAAGCGCAAGCTTCTCAGTTTATGCCTACGGTATACCTCTTCGGCTCGCGCGAACTTTATAAGGACGACCTTACCATACTTGATCCCGTTTATTCCTACGGCGCGGGCTTTGCGTGGAGTTTGTTTGAAGGCGGCTCCGACGTCAATAAAACAAAAGCCGCCCTGCGTCAGAGGGAAGCCGTGCGCTATCTTCGCCAAAAGCACTCAAAAGATATAAACACCGCCGTGGAATACTATTATAAGAAGATGGAAAACGCCCTAATGAATTACAAAGCCGTGCAGGACGAAATCGGCTATACTCGGGAATTTTACGCCGCGCGCGAACTTGGCTTTAAGGCTGGCACAAGCACTTCTCTTGAAGTTAACATGGCCCTTGTCCAAAGAATGAAGGCCGAGCTGGACAGCCTCCAGGCGCAGTATGATTTTGTAGTTTCGCTTGCCAATATGCTAAGCGTGAGTTCCATGACGTCCGATTTTGAAAATTACAAAAAACAATCTTATCAAACGGAGACGGAAAAATGAAAATAAATTTAGGGGAAATAAAAAAACTGGGGGCGGCAAAATACCTTGAACTGTTAAAGAAAATATATAAGGACAGAAAGAAACTGGGTCTTATCATCTTCTGCGTCTTGGCGCTGCTGCTTATTATAGTGCAGTTTACGCCTTCTTCGGTAACTTTGCAGGGGGAGGTTGTCATAAGGCAAATTAACGTTGCGCCCAGGATTGCCGGCAGGGTTGAGGATATTTTTGTAAAAGAGGGGGACTTTGTAAAAAAAGGCACTGTTTTGGCCAAATTATATTCCCCCGATATTATGGCAAAAGCGGTGCAGGCCGAAGCGGCTTCCCGCGCGGCCGCCGCGCAAAAAGATAAGGCGAACAAAGGCTCGCGAAACGAGGAGATTACCGCCGCCTATAATTTGTGGCAAAAAGCTTTGGCGGCTAAAACCCTTGCGGAAAAAAGTTACCGCAGGGTAAAAGAACTTTATGACGGGGGCGTAGTTTCCGCCCAAAAGCTGGATGAGGCCAACGCCCAGTACGAAGCCGCTTCCGGCGATATGAACGCCGCAAAAAGCCGCTACGATATGGCCTTGAGCGGCGCGCGCGACGAAGATAAAGAAGCTGCCGAAGCAATTTCCGAGCAGGCGCGCGGCGCCGTAAGCGAGATTGAAAGTTATGTAGACGAAACCAGCGTCAGCGCGCCCATTGACGGCGAAATTTCAACCGTAGTGGTGGAGCAGGGCGAACTTGCGGCCCCGGGGTTAAGCGTCGTTACAATGCTTGATTTAAGCGACGTTTGGCTTGCCTTTAATATACGCGAGGACCTGCTTAAAAACTTCAAGCTTGATAAAATCATTGAAGTTAAAATTCCCGCCGTGGATAATAAAAAACATAAATTCAGAATAACCTATATTTCAAAACAGGGGGATTTTGCCGTCTGGAGCGCAACCAAAACCCACGGGGAATTTGATCTTAAAACATTTGAGGTCCGCGCGCGTCCCGTTGAAGCCATGCCAAACCTCCGTCAGGGTATGAGCGCGCTTACAAAAGCAAAAAGATGATTTATGAGCCAAAGCTATATCGGCAAAACGGGCTATATCATCAGGCGGGAAGGCGATTTCCTTTTCCATCGTAAAAAATCGCGCGCTTTTTTTGCGCTTATTTATCCGCTGATAGCTTTTTTTATTTTGCTGGCCACTTTTTCAAGCCGCACGATAAATAAAGTGCCCCTTGCCGTAGTGGACAACAGCCGCGGTTCTTATTCTCGTGAATTTATCCGCAGCCTTAACGCAAGTCCTTATCTGGACGTCAAATACCAACCCCAAAGCCACCTTGAAGCCAAAAAACTTATGGAGCAGGGCAAAACCTACGCGGTAATAAATATTGACGGCGGCTACGATAAAGATATTCTGAACTTAAACGGCGGCTCTGTCGGGGCGTTTTATAATAATCAATATCTTCTTATGGGCGGCAACTTAAATAAGGCCGTTACCAAAACAGTTGAGGATTTATCTAAAAAATACAGAGAACAAACTTTAGCTTCCCTCGGCGTGCCTTCTTATGCCTCCGATACCTTTATAGAGCCCGTTTCCGTAACGGAAAATATTTTGTATAACCCTCAGATGAACTACATTTATTTTTTGGTCTTGGGCCTAATTCCTTCCTTAATACAATTATTTGCCTCTTTAAGCGTCGTCTATTCCCTTTTATACGAACTAAAAACGGGCCGCGCAAAGGAAATCCGCGGTATCATAGCCCAACATCCCCTGCGCATAATAGGCGCAAAAGTGGCCGTCTACGCGGTAATCTATATGTGCGTGCTTATGGCAATGCTGCTGACGATGTTTTTATTTTTTGATTTGCCTTTGCGCGGCAATATTATTTACGTTATCATAGGCGGGATAGCTTTCATTTTATTTAACTCCGCAACTGCGCTTGTAATAGCGGGCTGTACGGGTAATTTAAGACTGGGGCTAAGCGCGTGCTCCGCCTACGCTGCGCCGGCTTTTGCCTATTACGGCGTAACTTTCCCGCTGGAGGCTATGCCTTTTACGGCGCGCGCCTGGGCGGAGTTTTTGCCCGGCACTCATTTTAACCGCATTTTGATAAACGAGCTTATGCGAACTGGGGCCGGGGCCTCAAGCATAGCCGATATTTTAATTATGCTTTTTGGGGCGGCGGCTTTGCTTTACGCAGGCAGCAAGCTTTACGCCAGGCTTGCCCGCAATGAAAAATACTGGGGGCCCAAATTATGATAGGCAGCCTGCTTGTAAAAGAACTTAAAGCTTTATTTACCGACGGCGGCATTTTACTGCTTGCCATAGGCGGGCCGCTGCTTTATTCCGTTTTATATCCATTTCCGTACCGCGAGGCGGTTGTGCGCGATATTCCCGTTGCGATAATTGATATGGATAAAACGCCAAGCAGCCTGCAGCTTGCCCGTATGATTGACGCTACCGAGGAAGTCCGCGCCGAGCGCGGCTACGCCTCGCTTCCCGCCGCGCTTGCGGCCTTAAGCGAGAGGGAAATTTACGGCCTTGTCTATATTGAAAAAGGTTTCCAAAAAGATATTTTAAGAAACAAACCGCAGAAAGTTAAGATTTATACCGACGGCAGCTATATAATTTATTACAAACAGGTAACAAGCGGTTTGCAGCGCGCCATAAAGACAATGTCTGCCGGCGCGGAGATAAAAAAATTGCAGGCGCGCGGCGCGGGCAAAGCGGCTTACGTAATGCGCTCGCCGATAAAGCTGGTGGGCAAAAATCTGTATAATCCCTCGGGCAATTATATGGAGTATGTGGTCCCGGCGGTTTTTGTTACGGTTATACACCAAATACTTTTGATGGCCATCGGCATGCGCGCGGGCACGCTTCGCGAGCGCAGAAACACCTACGCGCCGCATATAACGCCCATGCAAATTCTCTTAAGTAAAATAGGCGCGTTTATGACGTTTGGCATATTTTATTTCTTCTTCTTTTTTGTGCTTATGTACAATATTTTCGGGTTTAGCGGCGGGGGGAGCGTTTTTCAATTGCTTTTGTTTTATATTCCTTTTATGCTCTCTGTCATACTGCTTGGCATTTGCCTGTCTTCTTTGTTTAAGGAGAGGGAAACTTCAATTATGTTTATCGTGGTAAGTTCGTTCCCTCTGTTTTTTATGGCGGGCTCCGTCTGGCCGCCGTACCAGATGGCTTGGTTTATAAAGATAATAAGGCTCTGCGTGCCGCTTACCTACGGCATTAACGGCACTTTAAGACTCTTTGTCATGGGGGCGGATTTTGCAAATATTATGCCGCTGTTTTTGGCCTGCTGCGGGCTTTGCGCCGTTTTTGGCTTTATGGCTTACCGCGTTATAAAAAAACGCTATCCGCTTAAAATTTAGAAGCGTGGGTTTTGCTTCGGCGGTTTTAATTTCCGATAATTTTCCAGGTTTTAAGTTTTTCTTTGTAACTCAGCGCGGCGTTTGCAGGGCTTGTTGAGGGCAGCGCTATATATTCCACGCCGTCCAAACGTCCGAAGTACTTTATAAAAAACGCCTGTGCGTTTTTCCCGTTAAAAACAAGACGTTTTACTTTCGGGTACTTTTTCAGAAGGGTTGTAAAATCGTTTGGCTTTTCCTCTTTTATATCTTTGTCAAGGCTGCCCTTTCTTTCGCAGAAAGCAAGAGAGTCCCAAAGGCCGGTTTTATTTTTAAGAAGAATATGGAGCCTGCTTTGATAGTCCGAGGGCGGCTCTTTGCCAGTAAATATTTCGCAGACTATGGGCCAAAATTTATTTTGCGGGTGCGCGTAATACTGCTGCGCGGCAAGAGAAGCGGCGCTTGGCATGGTGCCTATTATTATTTGTCTTGTGTTTTCGTCTATGAAAGGCTTAAAACTCTTCGGCATAACGGCTGCTCCTCAGATAAATTCTAGCATATAAGGGCTTGACAAAAAGTTTATACATCTGTATAATTTATACAAGCGTATAAGAGAGGTGTTTTTATGACAAGAAAGCGCGGCGAAACTACTAAAGAGCATATAATATCAGTCGGCCTCGGGCTGGCAAAAGAGGGCGGGTTAAAAGGCTTTTCACTGCGGCGGCTTTGCAAAGAGGCTGGCGTAAATTTGGGCGTATTTCACTATTATTTTAAGACTAAAGATAATTTTAACGAGTATATGCTCAAAAAGCTTTACGGGGAGCTTATGGCCCCCCTTAACGCCGAGTGCGCGCGCGGCAAAGCCTCCCAAAATATAGAGGCAATTTTATCTGCCATACGCATTTTTGCGCATGCAAACAGGGTGGTTTTATCCTCTTTGCTGGGCGAAGCGCTTATGGGAAACAAAAAGATAATTAAGTTTTTGGCGCGCAACTGCACCGTGCATGTGAGGCTTTTATATAATTACGTTGAGCAGGCCAAAAAGCGGGGATATATAAAAATATCGGCGCCGACGCCGGTGATTTTGTTTAATCTTATTTTTCCGCTGGTTATACCTCAGATTGTAATAGGCGCTTCGGAGCGTCTTAAAATAAAAGAATTTACGGCTTTTCGCCGCTTCATTGACACCCCGCAAAATGACGAAGGCGTCTTTAAGATGACCAAAACTTTTATTAAGTTTTTACACGGAGGCAAAAATGAAAAGTAAAATTTTAACGTTGTTTTTACTTTGCGCCTGCGCGCTTTGCGCTGGGGCCCAGCAGAGCAAACTTACCTTAAGCCGCTGCGAGGAGGCCGCCCTCTCAAACTCTCCAGAAATTAAGCGCGCCCAAAGCGCGGCGCAAAGCGCAATGCAGACTTATTTGAGTGCGCTTTGGCCGCTTCGCCCGTCGGTAAATTTAACGGGAACGGGCGGCTGGGTTTCCGAAGTCCCCAGTTTTACCATGGGCGGGCAAAAGCTGGAGTTTGGGGATAAATGGTCCTACAGCGTCGGCCCTTCTTTGGAATATACTTTATTTGATAAAGGCGCGCGCTCTTTATCGGCTTCGGCGCTTTTGGCCGCGGCCGACTCAAAGGAGAACGAACTCGCATTTGCCAAAAAAACCGTTCTTAGCGAAGTGCGCCTTGCCTATTTTGCCGTCCAGAGAGATTTGGAGAGGATTTTCTTTCTCACCAAACAACTAGAAGTTTCCCTCAAGCAGCACGGCGACGTGCTTAATTCTTGCAAAGCCGGCGCAAAGGCCGAGCTTGACGTTACCATGGCCCATAAGCAGGTCCTTAAAGCGCAGGCCGATATAAGCGCGGCGCGCGCTTCTTTGGGCGCCTCTCTTAGAAATTTATTTCAATTAACGGGCGATAATTTCGGTATAAATCCTTCTTATCCCGCCGCCGCGCGTGCGCAGAACCCGCCTTCTCTTCCCGCGCCTTCGGCCCTTATAGAGGCCGATAAGCCCGAAGACACCCTTGCCATTATGCAACAGTACGAAACTTATGTTTTTGACGAGCAAAGCCCGCGTCTTATTTCTCTTGATAAAATAAGCGATTATTATCTGAAAACTTCGGAAAGTTATTCTTCGTCGCTTTGGCCCAAAATATCTTTGGGCGCGGGCGCTTATTTTGAGTATCCAAACGGGCCGGTGAGGGAGCATATTTTCCTCGGCCAGACATATGTCGGCCTTAAAATGCCCCTTTTTGAGAGCGGCAAAAGCAAGAAAAAAGCCGCCGCGCAGAAGTTTGAGGCCCAGGCCGCCTTGCATCAAAAGAAGCAGGTAAAAGACGAACTTGAAAACATTTTTTATACCAATAAAGACCGCGCGCTTTCTTTGTGCACGGACATTGCCCTTGCTCGCAGCCTTGTAGCCGACAGCGAAAAGGCTTCCGTCCTGACATATCGTTCTTACACGGCGGGCACGGTAACGTTTTTGGAAGTTGATAATGCCAATTTAACCCTGCTTAAAAACAGGATATCGCTTGCGGAAATAACTATTGAAAGATTAAGCAGGCTTGCCGTTATGGGCGGCCTTGGCAGGCAGGGCAGCTTGTAAATTTAAGAAAATTACGACGAGATAAAAACAAATATAAAAAGAAAAGAGGTGTCTATGAAAAAGAAAATTATTATAACCGCGCTGATTTTGGCCGCCGTCGCCGCAATTGCTTTTTTACCCGCTTTGCTTAAAGAAAAATTTGCTTACAGCGGCGTCTGCGAAGCCGTTGAGGTTAATATTTCCCCAAGGCTAAGCGAGGTATTAACAAAAATTAATATTGAAGAAGGCTCGTCCGTGAAACAGGGCGATTTGCTTGCTCAGCTTGACTGCGCCGAACCGGCTTTGGCTTTAGACATCGCCTCAAAAGAATATACGCGGGCGCAGCAATTGCTTAAAGGCAGTTCGGGCTCAAAAGAAAATTACGACTTAAAAAAGAACGCTTTTGAGCGCGCAAAAGTCAGACGGGGCTGGTGCGATATTTACAGCCCCATAAACGGGCGCGCTCTCTATAAATATGTTGAAGAGGGGGAATTTGCGTCCGTCGGCAAAAAGCTCTTTACGCTTGCCGACTTAAGCGAAATTGACGTTTGGTTTTACGTTGAGCATAATTTGGTTCCCTCTTTAAGCGTAAATTGCAAAGCGGACGGTTATCTGCCCGAAACAAAGCAGCATTTTGAAGGCTATATCGCCGAGATAAGCGGCGAAGCCGAGTTTACGCCAAAAAACGTCCAGACGCGCAAAGAAAGGACAAATTTGGTTTACGGCGTTAAGGTAAAATTCCAAAACGACGCCGAACTTACCTTAAAACCCGGTATGACTTTGGAAACTGTCTTTAATTGCGGAGGCTGATATGCAAAACGCGGGCGCAACGGTTGAAAACGTAAGCAAAAGTTTTAATTCCGCGCAGGCTTTGCGCGGGGTGTCAACCGTTTTTGAGGGCGCGCGCGTCCACGGTCTAATAGGGCCAAACGGCGCAGGGAAAACTACTCTTCTTCGTCTTATGACCGGGCTTTTGCGCCCGAGCGGCGGCCGCATAATTTATAATATTGACGGCGTTACAAAAACGCCTTTGGAAGCCAAGGGGCAGCTGGGATATTTCCCGCAGGAGCCAAGTTTATATCCCGATTTGACCTGTATGGAGCATATGCGCTTTTTTGGCGCTATGTACGCCCTTGAAGAGCGGGAGTTTGAGCAAAGATGCAAAGTTCTCTTTGAGGCCACAAATATGTCCGCTTTCAAGGGACGCGCGGCCGGCAAACTTTCGGGCGGAATGTATAAAAAACTGGGGCTTATGTGCGCGCTTCTAAACAGGCCGCGCGTTCTTATTCTAGACGAGCCCACCATAGGGGTGGACCCTTTAAGCCGCCGCGAACTTTGGGATTTAATTTACCTCTTTCTTCAAAATTCCATGACGGTGATTTTAAGCACTTCTTATATGGAGGAGGCTTTACGCTGCTCCAAAGTGCACGTGCTTAACGCGGGGACTTTGCTTGCCGCGGGCGCGCCTCGGCAGCTTATGGAAGATTATAAATTAAAGCGTTTTGAAGATATATTTTTTGTAAAAGAGAAAGCTTTATGACCAAAATAAATAAAGGGGAAAATATCATAAAGGTTGAAAATCTTGTAATCGCCTTTGGCTCTTTTAAGGCGGTTAACGATATCTCTTTTGACGTAAAACGCGGCGAAATTTTCGGCTTTTTGGGGGCAAACGGCGCGGGCAAGACAACTACCATAAGGACGCTTTGCGGCATACTTTCGCCTACGGCAGGCCGCGTTTTTGTGCGCGGCAGGGACGTTTCTGGCTCCATAAAAGAACTCAAGCCCCTGATAGGTTATATGTCGCAGAAATTTACTTTATATTTTGATTTAAGCGTAAAAGAAAATTTGGAATTTGCCGGCGCGCTCTACGGCCTAAAGGCGGCCGAGGTAAAGAGGCGTTCGCTGGAACTTATGTCTTTTATAAATTTCACGGGGGACGTAAATTTGCCCGCGGGCGCGCTCTCGGGCGGCACAAGGCAGCTTTGCGCCTTATGCGCGGCCCTTTTGCATAACCCCGAAATTATATTTTTAGACGAGCCCACGGCAGGCGTCGCCCCGCAGGTGCGTGAGGACTTTTGGCGTTTAATATTTCATTTATCTTCCGAGGGTAAAACTATTTTTGTTACCACCCATTATATGGACGAGGCGGAAAAATGCCACAGAATAGTTCTTATGGACGCCGGCAAAATAGTTGCTTTTGATACGCCTGATAACCTAAAGAAAACCTATTTCCCGCTTAAAGTGCAGGAACTTATTTTTAAGGATAACTCGCAGCAGAAAATAAAAGAGGAAATTAACGCCCTAAAACTCGGCCAGGCCGATATTTACGGGCAAACGGTGCGCGTTTTTATTGAAGATAAAAACGCTTTTGAAGCTTACGCAAAAAGCCGCGAAGGCGCCTTTAGCGTGAGGCCTGCGCAGGCCGATATGGAGGACGTTTTCCTCAAAGCCGTTTGGCGCAGGGGGGGCTTATGATATCGCGGCGCAGGGTATCTGCCGTCGCCTTAAAAGAATGGCGGCATATTTGGAGGGATCCTTTTACCGTCGCTTTTGCGTTTCTTCTGCCGATGATATTTGTGCTTGTTTTCGGTTTTATCATTGATCTTGATTACAGAAACGTAAGCATTGTCGTGCGCGACAGGGATAATTCCCCCGCGTCAAGACGCTTTGAAGATATTTTAAGTTCTTCAAAGTATTTCAGTATCAAACATCTGCCCTTTGAGCGCGACCTTAAACCCGCTTTGGAGAGTAACCGCCCCTCGGCAATTTTAATAATAGAGAGAAACTTTGGCCGCAAAGTTAACAAAGCCGACGCGCAGAACCCCGCAAAAATCCAAATGCTTATAGACGCAAGCGATAATTCCCAGTCCGGCATAATATTAAACTATATGAGCGGGGCTGTTGCAAGGGCAAATCAAATATTTTCCCCGGGGCAAAGCGCAAAGACGCCTGCGGCGGATTTTCTTCAGACGCGCTTTATTTTTAACGGGGAATTAAACAGCAAATGGTTTATTATTCCGGGGCTTTCCGCCATTATTTTGGGATTAATTTGCATCGTTATGACAGCGCTTACCGTTGCAAAAGAGTGGGAAAACGGCAATATGGAACTTTTGCTTTCAACGCCCGTTTCGCCTTTTGAAATTATTGCAGGCAAGCTGCTGCCT
>JAEWSL010000071.1 GCA_023398295.1 Elusimicrobiota bacterium
ATATAAGAAAGCGCGCCCGCTTCAAGGGCGTCATCGTCGCCCAGAAACCAGCAGTATTTTGCCGTCGCGTAAGAAAAAACTTTTTGCAAATTGGCGTCAAAGCCGAGATTTATTTTATTCCTGTGATAAATGACAGACGGATACTTTTTTACAACGGCGCGCGTAGCGTCGGGCGAGGCGTTGTCGCTCACTATAACTTCTACCGAGCGCGCCTCTTTTTGCTTGTAAATACCGCTTAAAAGTCTGTCTAAATAAGAGGCGCGCTTATAGGTAGGTATGCAGATTGAGAGGAGTTTATCTTCCATTATTTCACGCAGCTGTTTTACGCAACTATGCGCTTTAGATTAAGCTCCTTGTCTAAGACGAGGAACTTGGCCTCCCTTCCGTTTTCAATACGGCCGAAGTTAAGGTCAAAGAGGCGCGATGGATTTTCGCTTGCGGCGCAGAGGGCCGCGCCCAGGGGCATGCCCCACTTAACAAGATTCTTAACGCCCTCAAGCATTTTTAAGGACGAGCCCGCAATAACGTTGTCCTTTTTTCTTCTGAAGACAACGCCGTCAAAGTAGACTTCTTCCCCGTTGGCCATGCCGCCGCGGGTGCCCGTGGGGGAAAGGCTGTCGGTAACAAGAATAATTTTAGAGGGCTCTTTTAGCTTTAAGACCATCTGCACGGCCGAAGGGGATATGTGAAAGCCGTCTGCAATAACCTCGGCGGAAAAATCAGCGTCGCTTAAAATTGCGCCGGCGCATCCTATCTCGCGGTGATTAAAACCGCGCATGGCGTTAAAAAGATGGGTTGAGTGTTTTATGCCCAGCTCTTTTGCGCGCGCCATATCTTTTGCAAGCGCGTTGCTGTGCCCCGCCTGAAGAACTATATTATGCTCGCGCGCGTAATTTGCAAGGAGCTCAATTCCTTCAAGTTCGGGCGCGACCGTCATAGAGCGCACAAGGCCTTTGGAGGCTTTATAAATTTCCTCCATAAAGTCCATATCAATTTTACTTAAAGAAGCCGGCGTCATAACGCCCAGTTTCTCGGGGGAAATAAACGGGCCTTCCAGATGAAAACCTATAAGCTCTGCGCCCTTTTCTTTGCCGAAGGCTTCGCTTAAGATTGCAAGGGTTTTAAGAAGTTTCTCTTTGGGCGCGGGGTAAAGCGTGGGAAGAAAACCTATGACGCCCTGCGTTAAAAGAATTTCAGACATCTTCAAAAGAGCGTCTGCGTCGTCCCTGTCGGTGCCAAAGCCGCCCGTTCCGTGGATATGCCCGTCAATAAAACCGCCGCAGAGGATATCCCCTTTTAAGTCAATAATTTCATCTGCCGCAGGCAGCGGCCCTTTGGTAAAGATTTTTTGGATTTTGCCGTTTTCGGCCAGCAGGGCGCCTTCAGAGATAACGCCTTTTGAAACTATATTTGCGTTCTTGTAGATTGTTTTCATGCCGCTCCCCCTTTTTAGTGCGCTGTGTTCTTATTTCTTAGGCGGCTTAAAACAGCAGGCGCCGCAATCCTGAAATTTAAGGCCGCTGACAAGGCCGGCTGCGCCCTCGTCGGCCAAAACATAGGCGGCGGGGTGGGAGGCAAGGGCGGTAATGCTCCAGTTTGCGTCGGGCTTATCGTCAAAGGCTCTTTGCACGGCCTGCGCTTTCTTTGCGCCTATGGCCATAATAATAACTTCGCGCGCGGCGCGTATCGTGCCAAGGCCCATGGTAACGGCGCGTTTTGGGACGGCGTTTACATCGCCGTTAAAAAAACGCGCGTTGGCCCGCAAAGTGTTTTCCTGTAAAGTAACGACGTGAGTTTTGGAATCAAAATCCGAGCCGGGCTCATTAAAAGCTATATGCCCGTTTTGCCCGACGCCGCCTAAAAATAATTCTATGCCGCCGTAATTTTTTATCTTCTCTTCGTAAGCAAGGCAGAATTTTTCTAGATCAGAAGCGTTGCCATCGGGGATATTGATGTTTTGTTCGGGCATATCAACGTGGTCAAACAAGTTCTTGCGCATATAATAATGGTAGCTCAAAGCGTCGTCTTGCGCAAGGCCCACATATTCGTCCAGATTAAAACTTACGACGTTTTTGAAACTTAATTTGCCTTCCCTGCAAAAGCGCACCAGACTTGCGTACATGCTCACAGCCGTGCCGCCCGTCGGGAAGGCGATTACGAAAGGTTTTTGCTCCGTCGGGGCAAAGGCTTCTATTCTCTTTCTTATGTAAGAAGCCGCCACATATCCCACGTCGTCGTGGGTTACAATAAGCTTAAGCGCCATATAAAAAACCTCTGAAAGTCCAAATAATTAACGTCTTAAAACTATTTTTTCATTTCCTCTTTGATTTCGTCGGAAATTAAGTCCGCCTCGGGCCCGATTACAACCTGCGTGCTGCCCTTTATGCCGTTTACGACCGCGCGCGCGCCGGCGGATTTAAGCAAAGCTTCGTCCACTTTGGCGTTATCAACCACTTCCACGCGAAGGCGCGTTGCGCAGGCCTCAAGCGTCTTTATATTTTCTTTGCCGCCCAGGCCGGCCAAATACTTGGCCGCGCGCGCGCCGTTTGCAGTCAAAGGCTGCGCCGTAGGGGCGGAGGGAACTTTCTGCGCTGCGGGCTCAGCCTCTTGCTGTTTTTGCGTATCGGCTGTGGCCGGCGCGTCCTCTCTTCCCGGGGTTTTAAGATTCCATTTGCGTATTACAAACCTAAACAGGAAAAAATACAAAACGCCGTAAGCAAGACCTATGGGTATAAGTAAAAGCGGCTCGCTGCTGATGCCGTAGTTAAGAAGATAATCAAACAACCCCGCAGAAAAAGTAAAGCCCAGTTTTACGTGCAGGATATTCATCGCCACCATGCTCAAACCCGTTAACACCGAGTGTAAAACGTAAAGCGGGAAAGCAAGGAACATAAAAGCAAACTCAATAGGCTCCGTAATACCCGTTAAAAAAGAGGTAAGCGCGGCCGAAAGCAAAATGCCCGCGGCCACTTTTTTATTGTCTTTATAGGCTTCCATAACCATAGCAAGCGCGGCGGCCGGCAGGCCGAACATCATTATCGGGAAAAAGCCCGACATAAAAGAGCCCGCGGTCGGATCTCCGGCAAAAAATCTCCACAAATCGCCGTGTTTTATCACCTGCGTTACGGGATCCACAAAATCGCCGAACTGGAACCAGATTAAAGTGTTCAAAACGTGATGGAGGCCCAGCGGTATAAGCAGCCTGTTTGCCGTGCCGTACGCAAAAAGCCCTATATTGCCCGAGCCTATTATCCAGTTGCCAAAAGCGCTTATAGCGTTTTGCGCGGGCGGCCAGATAAAGCTGAAAAGCAAAGCCGCAATTATGGCAAAAAAGCCCGTTACTATAGGCACAAACCTGCGCCCGCCGAAAAACGCCAGATACTGCGGCAGTTTGATATCTTTATACTTATTATAAAGAACGCCGGCCGTAACGCCTATAAAAATACCGCCGAAGACGCCCATATTTATATCTTTATCAAAAGTTTTCATCGCAGCGGTCATAACCACGTAGCCGACAAAGGCCGAAAGCGCGGCCGCGCCATGCGATTCCTTTGCAAACCCGACGGCAACGCCGAGCGCAAAAATAATGGGCAGATTATCAAAAACCGCCCCGCCCGCCTGCGCCATAAAAGCTATGTTAAGCATATCGGCCTGCCCAAAGCGCAGAAGCAAACCCGCAATGGGCAGCACTGCAATTGGCAGCATGAGGGACTTGCCCAGTTTTACAAAAAACGCTCCTATTTGTGAAAGTGCATTTTTCATCTTTAATCTCCGTTTCTCAAGCCCCGTAAAGGGGCGTAAAAATTATTCGCCGCAAAGCGGCGGCGACACCGTCGCGTTACACACCAAAGTCTTTCTTAATTATATCTCTTACTTCGCCCGCGCCGCGCATAAGCAGAGCCGACTGCGCGTATTGGCGGCAGACAGAAGAGTCAAGCGTCCTTACAAAAGCCTTAACGTCGGGGATTAGAGAGGTTACCACGCCAAGCTCCTTTATCCCAAGACCCACCAAAATTACTACCGAGGCTAAATCGGACGCCATCGCCCCGCAGATGCCCACAGGCTTCCCATGGGCCTGCGCGCCCCTTACCGTGGAGGCCGCCAGACTTAAAACAGAAGGATTCAAACTGTCCGACAAGCCGCTTAAAGCGCTTTGTCCGCGGTCAATTGCAAGGGTATACTGCGTAAGGTCGTTAGTACCCAAAGAAAAGAAATCAGCGTAGTTTGCAAACTGCTCGGCCATAAGCGCGGCGGCCGGCACTTCAACCATAATACCGACGGATACTTTATCTATACCCAGCTTTTGCCGCTCTTCCTCAATTATATTTTTGGCGTCAAAAAATTCCTGCAAAAAAGCTACCATAGGCAGCATTATCTTTGCCGTGCCGTGAGGCTCAACGCGCATAATGGCGCGCACCTGCGCGCGGAAAATATCTTCTCTCAGTTTATAATTGCGCACGCCGCGAAGGCCCATTATCGGGTTTTCTTCTTTAGGCAGCGGGAAGTAGCTTAAAGGCTTATCCCCGCCGACGTCAAGCGTGCGGATAATTACGCTTTGCCCTTTTTGGGAGGCTGTAATTTCAGAGTAGATTTTGAACTGCTCTTCTTCTTCGGGGGCTTGCTCTGCGCCGGCAAACAAAAATTCCGTGCGGACAAGGCTTATGCCTTCGCTGCCGTTTTCTGCGCAAAGGCGCGCTTCCTGCGCGCTGCCGACATTGCCCTTAACTAAAATCCTAACGCCGTCTTTTGTAACGGCGGGTTCAAAACAATGTTTTTTGTTTTCGGCGCGGCGGGCGTCGGCCTCTTTTTTCTTCTCTTTTAATTCTTCAATATTTTTGGGATTAACCGTTATAGCTCCCGTTTGGCTGTCCATAACAAGAGGAGCGCCGCTTGGTATTTTTAAGACTGCGGCGCCCGCGCAAATAATGGAAGGAATGCCCAAATTCTTAAGCATTATAGAAATATGCGCGGTTGAAGAGCCTTCTGCCATAATCACGCCGGCGACGTTCTTGTCAAAGAGGCTGAGCTCGTAAGGCAGAAGTTCGTTTACGATTACAACAGAGTTTTCTTGAAAAACAGTTTTCTCGGAAGTTTTGCCCGTAAGCTCCATAACAACACGAAGGCAGATATCTTCGTAATCTGCCGCTCGTTCTTTAAGTAATTTATTGCCCGTGGAGTTAAGGACATTAATGCTTTTATTTACAGCCGCCCTCCAGGCAAAAGCCGCCGTCTTATTTTGCGCTATAAGTTCGCGCGCGGAGGTTAAAAGGAAAGGATCTTCCAGCATGCTTAAATGGGCAGAAATTATCTGCGCCCGCTTGCTTTGCGCGGCGGCGTTTTGCTCTTCGGCGCGAAGAGTTTTTTTTACCTTTTCAAGCGCGGCGTCAAAAGCAAGACTCTGGCCGCTTACGTCGGAAGAATTTTCTTTGATATCGGCCTCGCGGCGCTCCAAAATATGCGCCCTGCCTATCACTAGCGAAGGGAAAATGCCCTGGCCTTTTAGATTGGCTTCTTTGGTAAAATCAACGGCCTCTTCGCCTTGTTTGGAAACAGATACGTCTGCGCTTACAACGCCTTCGTTAAGCCCGCTTAATATGGCGGAGGCAAGCTCTTGCGTAATCTCGCGCGCTTTGGGGCCCGCGGCGTAAACCTGGATTTTATCGCCGTAGTCAATGGAAAGGCCCAGTATTTCCACCATGCTTTTGGCGTCCGCCTGCTGGGTGCCTTTTATAATTTTTACGGCGCATTCTTTGCAGCCCGCGGCTATTTTTGAAATTATTGAGGCCGGCCTTGCATGCAAGCCGTTCTTGTTTTTTATTTCTATTATAGGGGAGGTAAATACGTCCTCGTCGTCTTGTTTGACGATATCGCTCTGCCTTCTGGCAGGCGGGACTTTATAGAGAAGCTCCCCCCTTTGCGCGGAACCCGCGGCAACAGAGGTAACGGGAATATCGGGCATATTTGCCACAAGAATTATAATAAGACTGCTGGGCGCGTTTTTAGAGATGTATTCTTTGTCAAACTCTATAAGTTTGTCGCCTTTTTTAACCGTCTGGCCGCATTGGACAAAGGCCTTAAAACCCCGTCCTTTAAGGTTAACCGTTTCAACGCCTATATGTATTAAAATTTCAACGCCCTGGGACTCAATTACTACCGCATGCAAAGCTTTATGTAAAGTTTTTATTACGCCGTCAAAAGGGCTGTAAACTGCATTTTCCTGAGGGTCAATTGAGATGCCGTCTCCTAACATCTTCTCTGCAAAAATAGGGTCCGGCACTTGGTCTAAAGGTACAATTGCCCCGCATAACGGGGCATATACCGACAAAAAATCTGACGGGGGCATAAACTCTCCTAAATAGAATATACGTGTACTTTTCTAGTTTAACATTTTGATTGCGCTATGTAAAGATTTAATCAAAACAATTTCACGCTTTATTTTGTAAAATTAAATTATGAAACATTTGCGGAGTTCCCTCATATATTCTTTATTTCTCCTCGCGGCGGTGCTGCTAAACTCCGCTGAAATCGCGCGCGGCCCTTACGTGGAATCTCCGCAAAATAACAATGCCGTTATAAACTGGCAGGTTTCGGAAGCATCGCCCTCGTGGATTGAGTACGGGCCGCAGGGCAAATGTTCGCAAATAATGACCTTATCTTCAAGCAAATATAATCACTCCCTGCCGCTTTACGGGCTTATACCGAATACTAAATTCTGCTACACGATTTACGTTGAAAATAATGAAAAAACAGGCGTACAAGAGGGTGTGCAGGGAGAATTCAGCACCCTCTATACCCCCGAGCGCAAAATATTAAATTTTCTTGTAATCGGCAACACTTCCGACGCGGCCGGGCAAACCGCAACCGAAATAAAAGATAAAATGGCCGCCGCCATGACAAGTTATGATGCGGATTTTATCATACATACCGGCGACATAGTTTCAACCGGTTCAAATGAAGACAGCGGACGCGAGTTTTTTACCCCCTTTAGAGGCCCCCTTTCAAAGGCGGCCCTTCTTATCGCCCTGGGCGAAGACGAGTACGGCCCCAACCGCGCCGAAAAAAGCGGGATAGGCTTCCTGAAAGCCAATTACCGCAAAATACACACTATGCCGTGGAGCAAAGGCACGCCTTCATACTATTACGTGGATACGGCAAACGCGCGCATAATTTTTATTGATACAAACAATGTCTACGGCGCAATTGACGCGCCAGGGCTTGCCAATAAGTCCGCGCAGTATGACTGGCTGAAGAGCACGCTTTCCTCGGCCGGCAGCGATAAGTGGAAGATTGTCGTTATGCACCACCCGGTTTACTCAAGCGGCAAAGAGGAGGATAAATTAAGCTCTTTTCTCGCCCCTTTGTTTGAGGCTTACCGCGTAAATCTGGTCATACAGGGCCATCAGGGCTCTTACGAGAGAACTAAGCCCATAGTCAAAAATACGCCCGCAAGAAGCGGCCCCATTTACGTAACGGTGGGCGGCGGCGGCAAGTTATTTGAGCCTATGGAATATCAAAACGAATGGGGCGCAAAATATTACGAAACGCCGCATTTTGCGCAAATAAGCATTGTAGACAGGAAATTATCTTTGCGCGTCTACACCCACGAAAACAAGAAAATAGATTCCCTTGACCTTTATTTTTGATTTTATTATTTGATTTTCGGATATGATTTTAGAACATTATTTTGGGATATTAAAGGTTTTAAGATAATTTTGCGAAACAAACTAAAAGCGCGCCCGAGTTTTCCTCAGGCGCGCTTCTTTACGTCAAATAACTTTTCTAAAACTTAACGCGTACCGGAGGTGTAGTAGCGCACCCTTTCTTCTAAACGCTGCCGCATCAAACTGTCGTCGTGAAGCCTCTTTTCCATCTGCTTCATTACGCGCTCTTTTGCTATTTTTTCCAACTCAAACCTGTCTTGCTCTCTAAGCGTTTTTAAGCCTTCTTTATAGCCTTTCATAAAGTTAACCTTATCTCTGCCTAAGTTTTTAGGCGTTCTGAAACAATTATTTCTAATACTTAAATCCGCTCCGGCAATAACAAGTATGCGGGCCGCCCTCCCGCTATCCCAAATGGCGGCTACGTGCAAGGGAGTATTGCCTTCTTGATTTTTAAGGTTCAAGTTTATATCTTTCCTTGCGACAAGAATTTCATAAATATGGGCCCTCTCTTTTGCTGCCGCAAAGTGCAAAGCGCCGTAACCTCTATTATCCTGCAAATTCACGTTTAGACTCTCTGCTTTCATCATAGAATCAAAAATATCGTTTCGTCCAAAAATCGCCGTCATATGAAGGGGCGTATATCCTTCGTCATCTTTTGCGTTAACATTTGCTCCCGCATCAATAAGTATCTTTGCAATTTCCGTATTGTCGTATACTATAGACATATGGAGAGGCGTATCTCCCATATCATCAACGGCATTTATATAGGCACCTTCCGCTAAAAGCTGTTTGACTCTGTCCGCGTCGCCTTGCACAACCGCCATGTGAAGCCTTGTCGGAACTTGCGCAAAGGCCGACAACGCCATAGCTAAAATAAAGACAAAAGCACTTACAAATTTAATTGTTCTCATTTCTTCTTCCTTAGTAAATTTATTTATATATATATTTTCCCAAAATACCGTTTGCGCCGCAAGGGTAAAAGGGCCTAAAGCGCTTTAGGTCCTTTTACCCCTTTTAAGCTTTTGCCGCAAAAGAAAAACCTTGCGGCCCTAGGACCGCAAGGTTTTGGGATAAAAACTCAAGCGCACGTTCAGTTTATTTGCTTCTTGCTCTTTATTACAACCCAGCTTAAAACGGCAAGCATAAACACTACGCAGCACCAGCCCCACGCCGTCAGCGAAGTGTACTGGTTATTAAACGTTACCACTATAGGCGCAACGATTACCGACACCATATTTACCACTTTAATCATAGGGTTAAGGGCGGGGCCCGCGGTATCTTTAAGCGGATCGCCCACAGTATCGCCGACTACACTTGCTTTATGACGCTCAGAACCTTTGCCCGTATTATTTGCAGGGTCCGAGGGCTCGTCCTCAATAAGCTTTTTGGCATTATCCCACGCGCCGCCCGCGTTTGACATAAAAACCGCAAGCAGCTGGCCCGAAACTATTATGCCAGCCAAAAAACCGCCCAAAGCTTCAACACCCAAAGAGAGGCCCACAAATATAGGCGACACTATGCCAAGCAGCGCCAAAATAATAAGTTCTTTTTGCGCCGCCGTGGTGGAAATTAGCACCACCGCGCCGTAATCGGGTTTTGCTTTGCCTTCCAAGATGCCAAGCTTAAACTGTTTTCTTACCTCTTCCACAATCAAGGAAGCCGCGCGGCGCACGGCGTTAATTGCAAAGGAAGAAAACAGCCACGGCACAGCCGCGCCTATAAGCATGCCGACAAAGACTATCGGGTTTGAAATTACTATGCCGACGTCTTTAAGCAAAGCAAGCGTCTGCCCGTTGCCGGCTTTATGCCAAAGCTCGTTTATAGTTTCCTGCACGTTGCTTACGTCCACCATATAAGAGCCGAACAAAGACACCGCCGCAATAACCGCAGAGCCTATTGCCACGCCCTTTGTAATAGCCTTTGTGGTATTTCCCACGCCGTCTAAATCGGCCATAATCTGGCGGGCTTTTTTAACGTCGTCGCCTTTAAGGTCATGCCAGGCCATTTCGGCAATGCCGTTTGCGTTATCTGCAATAGGCCCGAAGGAGTCCATGGCAACGTTATTGCCCGTAAGCGTAAGCATGCCGATACCGGTCATTGCAACGCCGTAGAGTATAAAATTAACTTTTTCAACCGCTTCAAGCCCGTCAATAGAACCAAATATCAGAACCGAGGAGAATATCGTAACGGCAATTGCGATAATGGCCCAAACGGAACTCTCAAGCCCGACGGCAAGACCGCTTAGTATAGTGGTGGCAGATCCGGTGTCGGTTGATTTCTTTACTTCTAAGACGGGCGCGCCCGTTGTGCCGGTAAAGTGCTCTGTAATTCTGTCAATTGCCATGGCAAGCAAAACGCCGAAGGAAACGGCCGCAAAAGGCCTCCACCAGCCGCCGCGTATATCCTGAAGATAAAACCACGCCACTACGCCAAACAAAACTATTGAGATGACGGCAGAAGTAAAATACCCTCTGAAAATAGCTTTCATCGCGTTGCCTCTATCTTTATTATCGTGCACGGCGTAAGTGCCGATAATAGAGCATAAAACGCCGATGCCGCGCACAAGAAGGGGATAGACTATCCACTCGTAATATCCCGTTAAATTCCACAGGGCAAGACCTAAGATTAAACCGGAAACTATCGTAACCTCGTAGGACTCAAAGATGTCTGCCGCCATACCGGCGCAGTCGCCCACGTTATCGCCAACAAGGTCGGCTACCACGGCGGGGTTGCGCGGATCGTCTTCGGGGATGCCGGCTTCCACTTTACCCACAAGGTCAGCCCCGACGTCGGCCGCTTTAGTGTAGATGCCGCCGCCCACCCTCATAAACAAAGCGATAAGCGTGCCGCCAAAGCCAAAGCCCAGCAGAGCGTCGGGCGCGGCCACGCCGAAAATAATAAAAATTATCGTGCCGCCCAGGAGGCCCAAACCGTCGGTAAGCATACCCGTGCAGGTGCCCGCGCGGTAAGCGATTTTAAGCGCTTCTCCGAAAGATTTTTTTGCCGCCGCCGTAACGCGCACGTTAGCTGCTACCGCAATGCGCATGCCTATCTGGCCGACTATCAAAGAAAACATTGAGCCCAAAATAAACGCGCCCGCGCGCCCGAAAGCTATTATAAGCTTTATGGTTTTGGGGGAGTAATCGCCGAAGCGTTCCATAGCCTCCGCCGATACGGGAACAATATAAACCGAAAGGAATAAACAGACCGTCAATAACCCTATCATGGGCAAAATTGACCTTAACTGTTTTTTAAGGTAAGCATCCGCGCCTTCTTTAATAGCGGTCCAGACCTGCAGCATTTTATCGTCACCGGTATCATGCGCCATAACCTGCTTTCTCAAAAATAAAGTGTAAAGAAGCCCTAATATCGCAACGCCCAAAACGGCGAAAAGGCCGATTTGCTCGTAATCGTAAAGCTCCGATATGCCGTACCACATTGACATAGAAATCCTCCAAAAGTTAATCAATTGCCGCTTTTGCGCCTTGGCGCGGCCCGCGGCTTAGCTATATTGTATCAATTTTTCCAAATTTACGCGCAAGGGTTGCGCGCGCCGTTAAACTTTGCCAAGCAAAGCTAAATTTATTATACTTATTTAGAGGCTCTATGCCGATAATTTTCAGGGGGATAATATAAATGAAGATACATTCTTTTAAGGTAACGCCCAATTTGCCCGCAAATATGAAATTTCTTGAGGAACTCTCAAATAATATGTGGTTTGCGTGGAACTGGCCCGCCATTATGCTTTTTGTGCGCATAGACGAAAAACTTTGGGAACAATCCCAAAGAATGCCCAAATGGCTTATGGCCACCGTATCCCAGCAAAGGCTTGAAGAGCTAAGCAAAGACGAAGATTTTATAGCCCAGCTCAATTTCGTTGAAACGCTTTACCGCGATTATCAAAAAAAGAAGGACACCTGGTTTAATCAAATAAAGGGGGAAGGCAAAGAAAATTTTTTGACGGCCTATTTCTCCATGGAATACGGCATAGGAGAAGGGCTGCCGATATACTCCGGCGGGCTTGGCATTTTATCGGGCGACCATATAAAAAGCTCCAGCGATTTGGGGCTGCCTTTAATAGGAGTAGGCCTATTCTATCAGCGCGGATACGTCAAGCAAGTCTTAAATAAAGACGGCTGGCAGGGCGAAGAGTATCCCGAAAACGACTGGGCTCATATGTCCGTTGAAGCCGTTAAAAACAATCAGGGCAATAACCTTACCATTGATATCCCCCTGGGCCGCGAAAGCGTAAAAGCGATGATTTGGCGCGTGCCCGTAGGCAGAACTTCCTTATATCTTTTGGACACAAACCTGCCCGAAAACGCCCCCCAGCACCGCGCGATAACCGAGCAGCTTTACGGCGGCGACAGGGAAAACCGCATAAAACAGGAAATAGTTTTGGGCGTCGGCGGCGTAAAGGCCCTTAAAGCTATGGGTATGGAGCCTACCGTCTATCATATCAACGAAGGCCACAGCGCGTTTTTGCTCTGCGAGCGCATTATAGAAATTATGAAGGATAAAAAACTTTCCTTTGAAGAAGCGCGCGAAATAGTTTGGGCCACTTCCGTTTTTACCACGCATACGCCCGTTATCGCAGGAAACGAACACTTTGATTTTAATCTTGTGAAAAAATTTATGGAGTCTTATGTTTCACAGCTCGGCATAGGGTGGGACGCTTTCCTTGAGCTGGGCAAGGAAACGCCGCAGTCGCCTATGTTTTGCATGACTGTTTTTGCGCTGAAACTTTCCGCCTACTTAAACGGCGTGGCAAGGCTGCACGGGCAGGTGGCGCGCGAGATGTGGAAAAACATTTGGCCCGGCCTAAACGCCGCCGAAGTGCCCATAACAAGCATTACAAACGGCGTGCACCCCTCAAGCTGGTGCTCTCACGAGTACAGCGAGATATACTTAAAATATCTTTTTGAAGGCAATATCGCCATGACAAACTTCCAGCGGGAAACGTGGAACAAGGCGGACAATATCCCCGACGAAGAACTTTGGCAGACGCATCAGCTGCGCAAGGAAAAACTTATAAAGCACGCGCGCCAGCGCTGCATACTGCAAAGTCAGAGAATGACAGCTAACTTTATGGTGTCAAAAGAACTGAGCCAAATGCTAAGCAGAGATGTCCTTACCATCGGCTTTGCGCGCCGCTTTGCCACTTATAAGCGCGCCACTTTGCTCTTTAAGGATTTGGACCGTTTATCCTCCATAGTCAATAATCCCAAAACGCCCGTGCAATTTATTTTTGCCGGCAAGGCGCACCCCGCCGACACCGAAGGCAAGGAGTTTATTAAGAGAATATATAATATTATGCAGGACGCGCGCTTTAAGGGTAAAATAATTTTTGTGGAAGATTATAATATGAACCTTGCGCGCTATATGGTGCAGGGCGTTGACGTCTGGATGAATAACCCCGTGAGGCCTATGGAAGCCTCGGGCACAAGCGGCATGAAGGCGGCGTTAAACGGGGCTTTGGCACTCTCAATTTTAGACGGCTGGTGGGACGAGGTGGGCCCGTGCGATTTCAGCTGGTCCATAGTCGGCGCAAAATCTTATAAAGACGAAGCCGAACGCGACGAGGTGGAATCCCAGGCCGTATATAATCTGCTTGAGCAGGAAGTCGTCCCCACTTATTATAACAGGGAAAAAGACGGCCTGCCGCATAAATGGATATCTATGATGAAAACCTCCATAAAAACAATAGTGCCTTTCTTTAATACCGATAGAATGGTAAGGGAGTATTACAATAAATTCTACGCCAAGGCCCATTATTACGGCAGCATCTTAAATACCGACGGGGAAACGGCTTCCCTCGCCAAATGGCGCAAAGACATAGCCTCCAACTGGCCCCAGGTAAGCATAACCGATACCACCGGGCCCATTGCAAAAACCGTTCTTGTGGGACAGGGCTTAAAATTCAGCGCAAAAGTTACGCTGGGCAACCTAAACCCGCAGGACGTTGTGGTGCAAATGCAACTTGGACTGCGCTCTTCCGGCGGGGAGCTTACGAGCGCAAAAGATATTGAAATGACCTTGAAAGGCCGCGAAGGCGTTTATTATTTGTATGAAGCGCAGGTCCAGCCCGAGGCAAGCGGCCGTCAGGATTATGCGATGAGGATCGTCCCTTTCAACAAAAATATCCCCCACCCCTTTACGCCCGTTTTTGTAAGGTGGGAGATGTAAGCCTGTTTTCGCTTAGATAAAAAACGCGCCTTAAAAGTTAAGGCGCGTTTTTTTGTGCAATTGCAGATAGAACTAAATTTTTGCAAAAAGCCTAGAGCAATTTGCCCGCAAGGTCGGCAAGGGGACTTCTTTCCGTCTTGGTAAACGTAATATGGCCGTAGCGCGGCTGACCCTTAAAACGCTCCACAAGATAGGTAAGCCCGTTTGATTCCATATCCAGATACGGCGTATCTATCTGATAAGGGTCCCCCGTAACTACAACTTTTGTGCCCTCTCCGGCGCGCGAAAGTATCGTCTTAATTTCATGCGGGGTTAGGTTTTGCGCGTCGTCAACAATCATATATTGTTTTGGCAAAGTGCGTCCGCGGATATGCGTAACAGAAGCAATTTCAAGCTTGCCGCTTGTAAGAAGGTAGCGCACTTCTTCCTCGCCGTCTTCGGGATTTTTGCGGTCGGCAAGGAAATTAAGATTGTCGTGTATGGCGCCCATCCAGGCTTCAAGCTTTTCTTCCATAGTGCCGGGCAGGAAACCCAAATCCCTGCCGACGGGAACTATAGGACGGCAGACAAGAAGACGGCGATACGTTTCATCGTCAAAAGTGCGTCTGAGGCCTGTGGCAAGCGTAAGCAGGGTTTTGCCCGTGCCTGCGGTGCCTACAAGCGTTACCAAATCAATGGCGTCGTCAAGCAAAAGCTCCATGGCAAAACGCTGCTCTTTATTAAGCGGCTTTATGCCCCAGGCGACAGGCTCCTGCGGATTTATGGGTTTTAGCATATCCCCCTTTGCGCTCACGCGCCCCACGGCGGATTTTTTTGTGCCGTCGTCGCATTTAAGAACAACAAACTCATTGGGGTAGTATTTAGCATCTTTAATTTCAAGCTGTTTGTCTTTATAGAATTTATCTATGTCTTCGCTTGAGGTTTCCACTTCCCTTGAACCCAAATAAAGCTCGTTATAATTTATTTTATCGGTAGTGTAATCCTGCGCGTCAACGCCTATGGCTTCGGCTTTTATCCTGAGATTTGTGTCCTTAGACACTATTATCACGGGTTTGCGGTTGGTTTTATTGCTTTCCTGCTTGTGATAAAAATAAGCGGTGTTTAGGATATCGTTATCGGCCTTATGAAAAGTAAAGCCCTGGGGCAAAATATTTTCTTTTGGAAATTCCACCTTAAGCATGCCGCCGTTATCCAGTTTTACGCCGCCGCCCAGCTTGCCGCGGGAGCGCAGATCGTCTAACTGCCGCGAAACCAAACGCGCGCTTTTGCCGCGCTCGTCGGCCGCAGTTTTGAAATTATCAAGCTCCTCTATTACGGTCATCGGAATTATAACGCTGTTGTCGGCAAAGTGATTAATGGAATTGGGATCATGCAGTAAAACATTGGTATCCAAAATATAGATTTTTTTCATAAGTTCTCCTCTGTTGTATAAGGACGCTTAATAAATTTACAAATAAAGTATAGCATTTTCTTGATAAACCCAAACCCGCGATTGCGGTTGACCTGCGCCGAAACTTAATTGTAAGATTACTTTATGAACAGATTTTTATGCATACACGGGCACTTTTACCAACCGCCGCGCGAAAACCCATGGATAGAAGAAGTTGAAATCCAAGACAGCGCGGCCCCTTACCGCAACTGGAACGAACGCATCACTTTTGAATGCTACCACGCAAACAGCGCGGCGCGCATCTTAAACAACGTGCGGCAGGTAAGAGATATAGTAGATAACTACGCCAAAATAAGTTTTAACTTCGGGCCGACATTGCTCTCCTGGCTTGAGCAGTACGATAAAGAAACTTACAACGCCGTCTTGGAGGCTGATAAAAAAAGCCTCTCCTTATACAACGGCCATGGCAGCGCAATAGCGCAGGTTTATAATCATCTTATAATGCCCCTTGCAAACGAACAGGATAAAATAACGCAGGTAATCTGGGGCATAAAAGATTTTGAAAAACGCTTTAAGCGCAAACCCGAAGGCATGTGGCTGGCCGAAACTGCCGTTGATACCCAAACGCTGGAAATCCTATCCCAAAACGGCATTAAATTTACCATTCTTGCGCCGGCGCAATGCGCACGGACAAGAAAAATAGGCGCCTCCAACTGGCAAAGCGAGGCCAACGCAAAAGTGGACCCCAAGAAACCCTATCTTTGTAAACTGCCTTCGGGAAACGTAATCAATTTATTTTTTTACGACGGGCCGATATCGCAGGCCATCGCCTTCGGCGACACCTTAAAAAGCGGGGAACGTTTTGCAGCCCGCCTCTTAAGCGCTTTTGACACCAGACAGGACCCGCAGCTTGTCCACATCGCCACCGACGGCGAAACTTACGGCCACCATCAGAAATTTGCCGAGATGGCGCTTGCCTACTGCATAGATTATGTGGAGAAAAATAATCTTGCGCAGATAACCGTCTACGGCGAGTATTTGGAAAAATTCCCCCCGCAGTACGAAGCCCAGATTAACGAAAACACTTCCTGGAGCTGCATCCACGGCGTTGAACGCTGGAAAAGCGACTGCGGCTGCAACAGCGGGGCACACCCGCAATGGAATCAGCGCTGGCGCGCGCCGCTTCGGGCCGCGCTTGATTTTGTAAGGGACTCTTTGCTTAAAACTTTTGAAGACAAAGGCGCGCTCTATTATAAAGACCTATGGGCCGCGCGCAACGCCTATATTGACGTTATCCTAGACCGCGCCCAAACGCAAAAATTTCTTGAAACTTACGGTACGCAAAAAGCGCTTGAAGATAAACCTTCAGCCTTAAAACTAATGGAAATGCAGAGAAACGCCATGCTTATGTACACAAGCTGCGGCTGGTTTTTTGATGAAATTTCGGGCATAGAAACTTTGCAGATTATGGCTTACGCAAAACGCGCTTTTGGCTACAACAAAGGCTTAACCGGCGAGGATTTGGAAAAGCAGTTTATAGACAAACTTGCCGCCGCGCCCAGCAACGTGCCTTCCTTAAAAGACGGCGGGCTTATATACCGCCAATACGTAAAGCCAATGTCTTTGGGCCTGCGAAAAGCGGCCATACATTACGCCGTTTCCTATCTCTTAGACGAAATTTTGTTTGAGGACCGCATATTTTTCTATAGCATAAGCGAGCAGAAAGTTGACGTCTTAAGACAGGGCAAAGCGCGGCTTGTCACGGGATACGGCGTTTTTACTTCGCAAATTACCACCGAGGCAAGAAAAGTAAGTTTTGCCGTTTTGCATACGGGCGGCAGCGATATTACCGCAGGCGCAATCTACGGACAGACCGATAATCTTGACCATATCCGCGAAGTTTTTTCCTTCGGGGAAATTGAGCAGTGCAAAAGCCTTATAGAAAATTCCTTTGTGGACGTAACAAATATAAAGCAGCTGCTCAAAGAAAAGCAAAGGCAGATTCTTGCCAATGCAATTGAAAAAGCAAAGAAAAGAATACGCGCCAACTTCCTTAATATTTTTGAGCAGGAGCATACCGTTCTTGAGTATATAAGAAGCGTCGGCATGCCTATGCCGAAATTATTTTTGAGCCTTTCGGAATTTGTGCTTAATTTTGAGCTGAAAGAAGAACTGCATAAAGAACCCGTTGACGCGGCTTTGGTCGGCCGCCATCTTACGGACTTAAAGCAGGCCAACGGAAAATTAGACGAGGAAGGCTTAAAATATCTGCTTACCAAACGCCTGGACAACCTCTGCGACGATTTGGCCCGCGACAGTTTTGACTTGCAGCGCGCAACAAAGATAATTGATTTCCTTTCAATGACCGAAACTTACGCCCTGCCCGTTGATTTGTACCGCGCGCAGGAGATTATTTTTAAGCTTCTTGAAAAAATCCCCGCAAACCAAAAAAGCCCTTTGTTTGATACTTTGTGTAAAAAACTGAACTTAAATTTGGAAAATTAAATATTTACTTAAGGAGATAAGAATTATGCCAAACCCGTCTTTGCCGCGCCAAAAAGGCAATAGGCAAACGCCGCAGGAAAGAGTAACAAATTTTGAAGAGGTCGCTTGCGGACTGAGCAAAGAAGAAGCCTCCCAGGAAGCTTCGCGCTGCTTAAACTGCAAAGACCACCCCTGCCAAAACGCCTGCCCCGTAAACGTAAGGATACCGCAATTTATAGCTTTATTAAATAAAAACGACGTTAAGGGCGCCGTTTCAAAAATTATGGAAACAAGCCTGCTCCCCGCGATATGCGGGCGCGTCTGTCCGCAGGAAAAATACTGCGAAGGCGCCTGCGTGCTTAAGGCAAAATTCGGCTCGGTAGCGATAGGTTTGCTTGAAAGATATACCGCAGACACCGCCAGAAAAGAAGGCCTCTTAACCCCGCCGCAGACCGCGCCGCAGACGGGTTTTAAGATTGCCTGCGTGGGCTCGGGCCCGTCGTCTTTAGCCTGCGCGGCCGAACTTAAGCGCGCCGGCAACGACGTTACAGTTTTTGAAGCCTTAAATAATTTCGGCGGGGTTTTGCGCTACGGCATACCTTCTTTCAGGCTGCCGCGCAAGACCGTATCAAGCGAGGTGCAAACACTTAAAGATATGGGCGTAAATTTTGCTGAAGATATTTTAGTAGGCGCCGCCTTAACCGTTGAAGAACTGCTGCAGGATTACGACGCCGTCTACGTAGGCAGCGGCGCGGGCCTGCCCACCATGGCCGATATCCCGGGGGAAAGCGCCGTCGGCGTTTACAGCGCAAACGAGTTTTTGACAAGAATAAATCTTATGGGCGCGGCCAAATTCCCCAAAGCCGACACGCCGCTTAAAATGGGCAAACGCGTTATAGTCCTGGGCGGGGGAAACAGCGCCATGGACGCGGCAAGATGCGCGCGCCGCCTTAATCCGCAGAGCGTAACCGTCGTCTACCGCCGCAGCCAGGCCGAAATGCCCGCCAGGGCAGAAGAGGTGGAAAACGCCATGGAAGAAGGCGTAAAGTTTATGTTTCTTACCGTGCAAAAAGAAGTCCTGACCGACGAAAACGGCCGCGTAAGAGGCCTTAAATGCCTCAAGGCCCAGCTTGGCGAACCCGACGCAAAAGGCCGCAGACGGCCCGTTATAATAGAAGGCTCCGACTTTGAAATGGAGGCAGACAGCATCATAGTCGCCATAGGGCAAAAGCCAAACCCGATTATCCCCAAAACAACGCCCAAATTAAAAATGACCGATAAAAACACCGTCGCTTTAGACGAAAACGGAAACACCAGCATAGAAGGCGTTTTTGCCGGCGGGGATATTGCGCGCGGCGGCGCCACCGTGCTGCTTGCCATGAAAGACGGCATAGAAAACTCTCAAAAGATACTAGCCTTTCTTAAGGGCAAAACGCCAAAGAGCGCAAAAAAATAACGGAGATTTTATTTTATGGAAAAATATACGATTGTTAAAAAAACAAATATTTCGGACTCTATCTGCCGCTTTGAAATCCTGGCTCCGCTGATAGCAAAAAAAGCAAAAGCGGGGCAGTTTATAATTTTGCGCAAGGGAGACGACGGCGAGAGAGTGCCCGTTACGCTCGTAGACTGGGACGCCAAAAAAGGCTCTATAACCGCCATCATACAGGCCATAGGCAAATCTACAGCCTTGTTTAACGATATGAAAGAAGGCGAAGCATTCACAAATGTGGCAGGCCCTTTGGGCATGCCCGTTGAAATTAAGAAATACGGCACTGTTGCCGTCGTGGGCGGCGGCGTTGGCATAGCGGAGGTTTATCCTATTGCAAAAGCGCTTAAGGAAGCGGGAAATAAAGTAATCTCGGTTTTGGGCGCGCGGACAAAAAGCCTGCTGATACTTGAGGACCTTATGAAAACCGTTTCCGACAAAACCGTCGTTGCGACTGACGACGGTTCCTACGGGCAAAAAGGTATGGTAACAGACGCCATTAAAACCCTTTATGAAAACGGGGATAAAATTGACGCCGGCTTTATCATCGGCCCGATACCGATGATGAAATTTACTTCGCTTTTAATGACCAAACTCGGCATCAAGCCTTACGCCAGCCTTAACCCCATTATGCTTGACGGCACGGGCATGTGCGGCTGCTGCCGCGTGCTTATAGACGGCAAAACTAAATTTGCCTGCGTGGACGGCCCGATGTTTGAGGCGGAGCATATTGATTTTGACAATCTGATAAAGAGAACTTCAGAATATAAAGAGGAAGAAAAGCTTTCCCTCAACCTCTACCGTCAGGAAACGGAGGAAGACGGCACACCCCATAAATGTAAAATAGGCCTGCATTAGGCCCGCGTTAAATTTGCGGTAAACAAAAATTACGGCGCGCTTTTTTAAGCGCGCCGTTTTTATATAAACGCTAAATGGGATTACTTGGTTTTGCTTAAAGGAAGAATGAAAGATATGGGGCGATCTCTGCTGGGCACGTTTTTTACGACTTTAATGAGGCCGCCGGTTTCGCATAAATAATTATATCCGCGAAAGCATTTTTCCCCGTAGGGATATTTGCAGATATCCCGCTTGTCATACTTGCAGATAAGAGGAATGTTCGGCGGGTAGGTTGAAATTTCAAGCGTAACTACCTGCCAAACTTCCGTACGTTCTATATTAACGTTTACATTTCTTAAGGAAAGGAATTTCCTTGTTGATTCGTTGGTAAAGCCTATATAATCTTTAACTTTATCGGATATGTCTTTAAGAAGAAAATTTTTATCCCAGCCGCTTGCGTATTCCGTAGTGCGGTGGGACTCAAGCTGCCAGCGGCGCGCCGCGTAGAAAGAAGCTATTTCCGCCTTCTGCATAAGCACTAAAAGGCCGTATATTTTCAGAATAAAAAGGGTTAAAATAAAAAATATCGGGAACAGCAGCACCACTTCGGTAGTGGCCTGCCCTTTCCTGCACGAAAATATATTCTTTATTTTCACGGATAAAGCCTCACCTGATATTTCGGCGTCGGATTAGGCCAAACGCAGTTATTATTTTCCCTCGGGCACTGCAGAGCGGCGCGCACGTGCACATGCGGATTAAATCTGGAAAGACCTATATTAAAATAGTTGGAGGGCGCTTGGAAAGGCTGATTTATTTCAACGCCGCTGTAAATTTTTCTAAGGCGTTCCCTTGCGGTTTTGCTTAAAAAAGCAAACTGAAACAGCCTTCCGTTGGAAAAGTTAAGATCCACAAGAGGTATTACAAAAGCCATATTTTCGCCCGTGCTGTAGTAGAACATTCTTACAGTTTTAATATAAATAGGCTCCGTGTCAAAAATATAATTTTGGAACTGCAGGGCCCCTTCTTTTCCGCATTCGCTCATTTTGCAATTGCTCATATTTAAGTAAAAAGCTTTTCTGAAAAATTCCCCGTTTTTCGTAAGACGTTCATAAACCTTTTTTTGGTTTTCATAAATTGTGTCCAGCAGGTAATAAATGGTCATATAGAGTCTTGCGGCTTCAATTTCCGTCGGCATTATATGCGTTTTTGCGTAATGGCGGAACATAATATCGTAGACTTTGTCTTCATCTGCGGTAGGATTTTCCGTGTTCCAGTTGGCGCGCGGGTTTTCGGTTTCTTCTTTGCCGCCAAAACTGTCTTCGGGATCGTAAGGCTCGGTATAATAATGCAGTTCCCAGGTGGTGTCGTTATCTTTAGGCTCGGTATTATAATCGCTGTTTACGTCCATGGCGGGAAAAGCGCCCGCTTTATAAAAAAGTTCAAAGAGGCTTATGGCCTTTGCGTTTTCGGTATCTTCGTTTGGCTGTATCTGCAAATTATCAACGGCAAGATTTTCCCTGAACAATCTGAAAGGAAACGCCCCGTTAACATAGGCCGTCGCGTTAAGATAGACAGAGGCGGAGGTAAGCTCAACAAAAGCCGCCGTGTCTAAAGAAAACTGCTCCCTTATTTTGGTGACGGATAGTTTTGTCGTTTCAAAAAGCAGATATATTACCAGAAGTATCGTGGGGATAAGCAATATCGCGGGCAGCACAATCTGCGCCTTTTTATTATTTATTGTTTTGAAATAAACGCAAAAACGCATAGGCGTCCTCAGGTCAGAATATTGCCGATAAGGGAAAAAAACGCCCCCGCAAGTTCCTTATGGAAACTGACGGTAAAAAGCGCAATAAAAGTAGCCACGGCGGCAAGCATAAGAACAAATTCTACCGTTTGCTGCCCGCGCTTTGACGTTACTGCCCCTAATATACGGCTTCTGTTAAACATAAATCTCAACGGTCCGCGCCTCTTATCTGTCGGAAGATATAATGCCCAGCTTTATAGCCTTTACCACGGCTTCCGTCCTGCTTGAAACGTCCAGTTTATGAAACGCGCTGTTAAGATGATTCTTTATGGTTTTGACGCTGCAGCCAAGCTCCATGGCAAGCTCTTTATTGCTCATGCCGCGGCCCAAAAGATCTAAAACGCGGATTTCTGTTTTAGTAAGAGCCGCCTGAGAGGGAACATTGCTGTCCCCCATTTTTCTGAGCCCTTGCAGCAATTTGCCCATAAGCTGCTGCGGTATCATAAGCCCTTCGGAGGTAAAAGTTCTTATGGAATTTACCAGTTCCGCGGCGGGAAGCATCTTTGACAAATAGCCGTTTGCGCCGGCCTGTATGGCTTCCATAACGTGGGCTTCGTCTTCAAAGCTTGAAAGCATAAGTATGTTGACCTGCGGCAATACTTTCTTAATCTGCCGCGTGGCCGAAATACCGTCAAGCTTAGGAAGTTTTATATCCATAAGCACGACTTCGGGCTTAAGTTTTTTGGTGAGGGCAACCGCTTCCTCCCCGTCGGCCGCTTCGCCTACAACGGCTATCCACTTTTCTCCGGTAAGGACGTCTTTTATTCCTTCGCGGAAAAGCGTTTGGTCATCTGCTATGAGTACTTTTATTGTTTTTTTCTTGACAGCCATATGCTACTCCCTCAGTTTTGATTAAAAACAGGTAGGGTAAAGCTGAAAGAAGAGCCCAGCCCGGGCCCTTCGCTTTCAGCCCATATTCTGCCTTCGTGATTAAGCACAATTTCCCTCGCGATGGAAAGGCCTAAACCGAGGCGTCCCCCCTGCCCGCTTTGATAAAAACTTTCAAACAGCAATTTAGTTTGGCTCGGCTCTATACCGTCCCCGGAGTCCTTAACAGAAACTTTAGCATTTTTATCGTCAATTTTCACTACGGAAATTATAATCTTGCCGTTTTGAGGCGTATGTCTTATCGCATTCTCCGCGATATTGGCGATGACCTGGCGTATGCGCTTTGCGTCGCCGAAAACTTCTATCTTCTCGGCGCCTTCAAAGGACATATAAATATCTTTAAGTTTTGCTTTTTCCTTAAAAACTTCATACGCGCTTTTTATGACCGAAGTAAGTTCAAAGCTAGCTTTCTCCATTCTCAGTTTGCCTTTTTCTATGGCGGCCCAATCCACCAAGTCTTTGACCAAAAGAAAAATCTGGTCAAGACTGTCGTCCATATAGCGCATCTTTTTCTTTTGTTCTTCGCTGGGTTCGGCAATGCTTTTTGCAAACATTTCATAGCTCATTCTTACCGCCACCATACTGTTCGCCAGATCGTGCGACACTACGGAAAAGAATTTGCTTTTCATATTGTTTAAGTGCGTCAAATCCTTGTTGGTGGCCTTTAATTGCAGAAGAAGTTCGCGGTTGCTTTTCTCAAGATAAAATTTTTCAAGCGCGCGTTTAATAGTGCGTTTTAAGTCCTCCAGACGCACGGGCTTTATCATAAAGTCATAGACCGATTCCTGTATCGCTTTTAAGGCCGTGTCCAGCGAGGCGTAAGCCGTCATCATTATTATCTGGGATTCGTTGTTAAAAGTTCTTATCTGCTGCACTACGTCAAGGCCCGTGCCGTCAACAAGATTATAATCCATTAAAATCACGTTGAAATTATTATTGGCTACAAGCGCAAGACTTTCTTTTGCGCCCGCAGCCTGATAAACGTCGTAGCCTTCAATTTCAAGCAGCTCGCTTAAAGTTTCCCTCAAGTTATCGTCGTCGTCAACAACAAGTATTTTCACTCTCTCTTCGGTATCCATAAATTATTTTCCTTTTTCCCTGCTTTCTTTAGGCTCTCTGTACGGATTAAAAATTATAGTAAATTTAGTGCCAAGCCCGACTTCGCTCTGAAGCAAAATATCGGCCGAGTTTCTTGCGCATACTTTCTTTACCACCGCAAGGCCTAAACCTGTCCCGCGCGCTTTTGTGGTGAAGAAGGGGGCAAAAATATTTTCCTGTATTTCTTTGGGTATGCCGGGGCCCGTGTCGCGTATGCTGAGAATAACTTTACTTTTTTCAAACTTAGTTTTTACCACTATCTGTCCGCCGCCGGTAAGAACTTCTATGGCGTTAGCGATGAGGTTGCGTATGCCCTGTTTCATTTCTTCGGCGTCTATGCGTATGAGAAGCGGGCCCTCGTAAAAATTAGAGGTCAGCTTTATGTTCTGGGGCATCGGGTAGGAGGATAAAATTTCTTTCATGTACAAATTGATGTCTACGACGGTAAAGACCTGTTCCCTGCTCCTTGCGTAGCCCAAAATTTCCTCTATGATGCCGTTGGCCTGGGAAATCTCCTGCTCTATAATGCCGATGTTTTTAAGAATTTTCGGATCCGCATTATCGCCGGCGCGCAGCTTTATCAGACAGACGGAGTTGGCCATAACCGCAAGAGGATTTTTAATCTCGTGGCTTACTATGGAGGCCATCTGCCCTATCGCGGCCAGTCTTTCTTTTTTGATAAGTTCGTTTAGGGCCGTCTTTAGTTCTTTGGTACGGCTGCCCACACGCAGTTCAAGGGATTGATTTAAGACTTCAAGGTCGCTTCGGTCCTGCTCCATATCGTCAAATTTAATTTTTATCGTATCAAGCATACGCGCAAAAGCCACGATAAGCTGGCCGACCTCGTTTCGGGGCGCGGGCAGCGGCGGAAGATTGTTGATATTGCCGTCGGCCACGGTTTTTACAACCTTGGTCATCGCTTTTATCGGCCGCAGTATCACCAAAGAAAGATATAAACTTATCAAAAATATTACCGCCGCAATAATCAAAATCCCTATGGAAAGAACTTTAAGAGGCGATTTGTAAAAAGACATGGCGGTTTTATCTATGAGTTCTTTGGGCTGCTCCGTATAAATAAGCCAGCCCGTCTGAGGCTGCACATTAAGCACGCCGTAATAGTCCTCTCCTTCTATTTCGGTAAACTCGCCGTCCTTTGCCATGCTTAAAAGAGAATTCACCTTGCCCATATATTTATCGTCGGTGATATCCTCCATGCGCTCCTGCGAGGAGAAAATAAGAAACCCGTTTCTGGTAAATACTAAAGACAGCATATCCTTAGGCGCTTTTACGGATAAAGACTGGTCCAGGGGGGAAAGGTTTATCTCCGTAGCTAAAGCGCCCTGGCGCACGGAGGAGCCGTCCGCCTGCGCGGGAAAAGCCATGGAAAGATACGTTTGCTTTTTGTTTGCGTCCCTTGTAATGTTGCCGATAAAAACTTTGCCGTTTTGTATAGTTTCTTCAATAATGGAGGAAATGCTGGCGGAATAATCCTTATTTGCGCGCGCGCCGAAATGGGCCAGACGGGCGCCTTTGTAATCCAGGAACGCAACGCCGCTGAGCAGGCTGTTGTTGACCACAAAAAAATCCAAAGAGGTAAGCCCGCTTGCGCTATGCGTTTTAGGTTCGGAAGAGCTTATGGCCAGGAAAGTTTCCGCCATGGCTTGCGCCCTGTCAATAAAAGAGGATATGTCCTCCGATAAAATTATGTTATAGTTCTTATTTTGGCCGCGGATTTCTTCGCGCAGCGCTTTTTTATTTTCGTTTCCCAGATAATAAAAGAAAATCAGCAGCGGCACCAAAGCCGTTGCAAGCATTGTAAAAAAGATAGTAAACTTTATCTGTTTTCCGCGCATAAACACCTAAACGGGCGTCTGAATAAACACGCCCTAACAAACTATTAAACAAATTGGGGCATAATTGCTTATGCCCCAAAAATTATAACTTAAAGACTATCTCTAGCAACGTCCCTGAGGGGCAGCGGCGGCAGGGGCACCCCCGTAGCTCTGGCCCAATCCTTCAAGCCCGGGCAACTGGGAAAGACCGTTCATGTCGGTAACTACCCTGCCTTCCCATAAAATAGTGGGAGAAGCGCTTACGTTAAACTTCTTTCCATACTCCATATCTTTCTTTAGAAGTTCAACGCCTTGTTTCCAGTATCTTCTGAAAACGCGCGGATTAATGCCGGCTTCTTCAGCGGCCTGGTCCCAAAGACTGGACTGATAATTCTGGTTTCTTTTTTCAATATATTTCCAGAATTTCTTGGGGAATTTATCCTTGACGATTAACTGTCTTACGTTCTCTTCCCACTCGCCCGTCCCGTGAAGACTGCCGAAGGTATCCGGCGTCCCGCCTTCGCTTACGATATAGTGCACGTTTACCTGCAAATCCTGCGGCAGGCGGCCCAGTTTCTGCGCGTCAATAATTCTGTTTTCCGCCATGACTCCGTAAGGACACTGGGACATAACAAAAATGTCAAGCACGTTAGGCTGGCGAGGCTGGCCTACATAAACGCCGTACCTCGTTTGCTTTTCCATAATGACGAAATCATTATTGGTTTTGATAAACCCCTGTGATATGGGCTGGGCAAACTTTTCTTCCGTAACTTTATTTTTCTCAAGCAGATACAGGGGCATATAATCCAAATTCAAACCGGCATATTTGGGATCTTTAAGCGCTGCTTCCCTGTCAACTGTGGTAATAATAAGTTTTTGGCCTAAAAAGTTTTCCAAACCTGCGTTTAAGCCCTCATCTACGCCGCCGTTCTTTTCACCCGCAAAAACGATTACCGTAGCGGGTATTCCGGCGGATTCTTTCTTCGTATCAGCTTTCTTCTTTTGCGCAAAAGCCGCCGTTGAAAGCGCCGCTACCAAAAATGCAACTGCTAATATCTTTATACTCTTCATTTACTCCTCCCTGGAAGTCTTACTCCTGATTTGTTTGCTGACTTACCTCTTGTTCCTCCTGAGGGATAGCGTCTTCCGCCGTTTCCTCAATGGTAAACCGTATGCCTTTAATGCCCAAAGAACAAAAGAAATTGTACGCGAAAACCGCAATGATGCTCAGCAGCATGATTGCCAGCGTTTCCGATATCGTCCAAAGAGCCATCTGCATAAGCTTTGAGAAAAAGCCGATGGCAATATCAAAATCCACTGCGGCGGCCAAGATAGTGTTTAAGAAACTGAAAATAAGCACCACCAACGGATAGGCCGAAAACAGCAGCGATTTCAAACTTATATTTTTAATTTCAAGATTCATTTTTATCTCCTTCTAAATATATATTTTACTTTTTTGATGAAGACGGCTCAAGCACTATTACGGTGCGCACTACCCCCCCTTTGGAGGCTAATTGTAAAGTCTTTATGGAAAAAGGCCTGCCGCCGCTGTTAATTTTCGCGCGGAACAATTTGCCGGGATTATCCATGGCCTGCCCCACTATATGCACTATATCCTGCTGATTTGCGCCAAAAATATCCAGCAAATGCACCGGCCCTTTTTTATTAAGCGAAATTTCAAAATTGGCGTGCATAACATTATTGTTTTCATCAACGACTATGGCCCGGCTGCCTTTCGGTATCGTTACCGCCAGCACCGAGGACCACCATTCCTGTTCATAATGATGCCTGCTTTTATCAAGCGATTCTCTTTCTTCAAGCTCTTTCTTTACCTTTACCAAAAAGGCCTGAATGGTACGCGCAAGAATGCCTATTTCGTCGGCGCGCTCCATAAAGTCAAACTGGAAACTTTTTGTTGATATATTTTCTATGCTTTCGGTAAGATAAATTATCGGATTAATGACGTTCTTAATGACAAACCAATATAAAACGCCTCCCATAATTGCAAATATAGCTATGGAGCCCAGCAGATAATAAAGCAAAGCGTCGTTTATCTCCTTCTTTACCTGTTCGCGGGATACGTCTAAACTTATAACGCCGGCAACCCTGTTGTCCTTGACGCGCAGCGGTATTGCTATTTGGTAATCGTTGCCGCCGTGCATAAGTATAACCTGGGGATCGCCTGTCACATAAGCCATATTTACGGCGTCCGTTTCAAGATGGCCGTTCCTGTCATATTCCGAAAAATCCATGCCTATCATAGATATGTCTTTATGCCAGCGCACGCGGCCTTTGCGCCCGAAGTAAACCACATTCTTTATCCTGCCGTCCTGAGATGCAAGCGGCGCCAAAATTTCACTTTCGGCAAAAGTTATATCTTTCTGCGACACTAAATTGCTTATAAGTACATTTGCGTTGCGCCGCACCATATCAATAATTTGATTCTGCAAATTAATATCAAAGACATGCTTAAATAAATTGAAATAAAGCAAGCCTCCCATGATAATGGCGTAACCCGCCACTATGCCGAACCAAATAAACCATCTCAGGCTGATTTTCTTTATCATATTTTTCCTAAATTAATTCCTTAAAATAAAACCCGTCGTCTTGCGCTATCTGGGGCTGTATTGCTCCTCTATCTTTTTGAGGCCGGCGGCGGCGTCCAAGTTTTCCGGGTTTAACTGCAAAGCTATCTGCCATTCTTCTTTGGCTCTTTCGTAATCTTTATCGGTATAATAATATTTCATACCGGTTTGGAAATGCTCGCGCGAAGCGGCGCGGGCCTCTTCGCTTATGTATTTATTGTCTTTTTCGGTAATAACTTTCGTAGGCAAATCTTCAAGCGGAGCCTGCGTCACCGGCGTTTCCTGCGGTTCCTTGGCAACCACTTTACCTTCGGGTTCCGGCGGGGCGGCGGCTTCATTTTCTTCCACGGCAACGGGCTTTTGCGCGGCGGCTAAAGCTTTTCGCTTGGCTTCTTCTTCCGCCTGGAGGCGGTTCCTCTCCGCATTTTTAATGAGCACCGCAATATCATTTTGATTATATCCCCAGTTTTTGGCTTCCTTCCAGTTGCTTACTGCCGCCTGATATTTATAGCTCTTTACAGCTTTTGCGCCGGCATTATAATAGGCTTGGGCAATCTCGTCTTTGAGCTGCATAAGAAAACGCTGCGTCTGCTTTTCGCCGGGTTGTATTTCAAGGGAGCGCTCAAACTCCTGATAAGCGGGCACTAAACGCCCTTTGGCGTAAAGGTCAAAAGCATTATTGAGAATCTTCTGATTCTCTTCTTTCTTAAGCAAGTCTTCAACTTCGCCGATTTTGGAGGCCAGCCCCTCGTCCTCTTTCTTAATCAGGAGCGCGCTGTACCATTGATTTAGCGCCTCTTTGTAATCTGTATTCTTATAGGCAAAATAACCGCGTTTTATATGCTGCTCGGCAATTTCGTTGTCTATGCGGCGTATCCACTCTTTTGCGCGTTCTTCCCTGGGGCGGAGGACCAAAATTTCTTCAAACTTGCTTCTTGACTCAATAAGACGCCCCGCTTTATAGAGAGCAATAGCTTCCTCAAATTTCATATTGATAATTTCAGTTTCGGATATCGTGCCGTAAGCGGACATGCGGCCCGCTTCCGTCGCAAGGGTTTGGGCTTTGGTAAGGCTGGGATCTATGCTCAAAATAACGTTGGCAAGTTCCTGCGCGCGCTGATAATCACCGCGTTTATAGAGGTCGTAGGCGTTCTCGTAAACCATGCGGAGAGTAAAGTTTTGTATGCGCTGCTTCTCAAGCTGTATCGTGGAAAGATATTGCTTCTTCTGCTCCACGTTTGCAATAGTGCCCAAAGAAATTTTTTGCAGGTCAAGTATCATGCCCGCTTCCTTTCCCCTTTCCCTAAGAGGGCGGTCTATGCCCTGGGCGGAGATAAAAATATTCATTGCAAATAACGGCAGTAAAAATAATAGTCTTTTCATAAATTATCCTCGTTAAAACGGCATACCGCTCCTTAAGAAATCTTTAAGCATTGGCGCCAGCATCAAAATAAACACCACCGGAAGTATGAAAATAAAAATCGGTATCAACATCTTTGTTGAAGCCTGGGCGGCAAGTTTTTCCGCTTTATTGATTCTTCTAAACCTTAAGTCCGCGGAGAAATTGCGCAGCAGCTCCACAAGGCTTGTGCCCAACTCGTCGGATTGCACTATCAGCCCCACAAAAGAGCGGATATCTTGTACGCCCGTCCTTGCGGAAAACCGCTCCAGGGCTTCCCTTCGCGAGTAACCCAGTTTTGTTTCATTTAATGTTTTATCTATTTCTTCCTCAAGCAGGGTTTTCTTGCGAGCTATTTTTATAATACGCTCAAGCCCCGTCATATAATCAAGGCCGGACTCAATAACAAGCGCCAGTAAATCCACCATTGTGGCAAAGTTGCCGACCAGCTCCTGCTGCCTTTTTTGTATTTCGCTTTTAACGCGCAAATCGGGAAGATAAAAAGCCAAAGGAGCAAAAATTATCGCCCATGGACTTCTAAGCAATAATATAAGCGCCAGCGGGATAAGCGTCC
>JAEWSL010000058.1 GCA_023398295.1 Elusimicrobiota bacterium
TGCGCAGCATTGCCACCATGCGCGCTTCGGATAAAAATTGCTCGCGCACCGTTGAGCTTCGCAGAAGTTCCGGCTTGATTCTTTTTACGGCCACTTTGCGTTTAAGCGTATTATCGTAAGCTTCGTAAACTTTGCCCATGCCGCCTTCGCCTATGGAGCGCATGAAATTGTATTGTTCCTTAAGGTTTACTTCTTTTATGCGTCTGCCCTGCTTATCTTTGAGCGGCTGGAAATATCCCCTGTAGCGCAGGACAATAAAGAAAACCATCACAAAAACCACGCATACTATATAAACAAAAAACCACGAGGGCATCGTGCGTCCCGACCTTCTGGCCGCGTTTGCTTTTGCCCTGCCTAAAGAAGTTTTTTCCACAAATATTTTTTGTTTAAGTTCTTCGGCGTAAGAATATCTGGGATTTAATTTCAGCGCGGTTTCAACGTCTTCTTTGGCTTTTGTTATATCTTCCGTTTTGTAATAAGTTTCCGCGCGGGTTGTGTAAGCCTCCACGTTTGAAGGCTGCAGCGCTATGGCCTGATTTGCGTAATAGATTGCGCTTTCAAAATCGCCTTTGCAATGGTAGGCCTGGGCCATCAAAGTGTCCATGCGCGTGTCTTCAATGCCCTGATTAAGATACGACCTTATATTAGCAATAGCTTCAATGCAGCTTCTGCGGTTATTTTTCTTTATTAAAGGGGCAATTTCTTCTATGGCGCGGGTAATTTCTTCCGTATAATCCTGCGGGGCTTCCGTTGGGGCGGCCGCGTTTGCGCCGTAGCGCGGTTCAATTTTTATGGGACCTTGCTGAGTGTTTTCCTGTGCATTTAACGACGGCGCCGCACAAAGCAGCGTAAACAGTATAGCGGGAAGAAGGTTTTTGATTCGCATAATAATTATCTTATTATATAATGGCTGTCATTACAAGTGCCCAAAGTCCTACTTTAATAATTAACGACATTTTGTATTAAAAGCAGATATGTCAGGCGCACAATTTTTAATATTTGGGTAAATTTTGATTTTTAGCCTCCTAACGTAGTGAGTTTGCTGCGCTCCTATTCTTCTTCCTATGTGTAGTCGGCAATAAAAATCAAAATTTCCTCCAAATCTGAAAAATCGCGCAGGTAACACAAACGGGCGTTCAACGGACGGCTATGTCAACGGCGCGCGCCCTAACACATACGGCTCTTGCGTCTTTGCCGCGCAAAATAAATTTCACTCCGCTTTTTGCAAATATAATACAACGCGGCAAACTATATCCCGTCGTATAGGACGGCTATATTCATAATTGGTATAATATATATATGCATGGACACCTCTATATGTGGATTGCTTTTTGGATAATCGTAGTCATAGCCCTGTTTATTGATTTGGCCGTTATGGGCAAACATCACGGCAAAGTTACCATAAAAGAAGCTCTCGTTATGGTGGGGGCGTGGGTAAGTTTGGCGGCGGCTTTCGGCGGCGCAATATGGCTTGTGCACGGCGCGGCACAGGCCTTGGATTATTTTACGGGATACATAATAGAGTACTCTCTTTCCGTAGATAATATGTTTGTTTTTATAATGATATTTTCCTACTTTGCCGTGCCGCAGGAATATCAGCCTAAAGTTTTGCTATGGGGCATCTTGGGCGCAGTTGCAATGCGTTTTTTATTTATTTTCGTTGGCGTGCAGCTTATAACGCAGTTTAGGTTTATGATATACATCTTCGGCGCGTTGCTTATTTATACGGCCGTAAAGATGCTGGCAAGCAAAAAAGAAGGGGAGTTTGATCCTTCCAAAATGCCTGTCTTAAAACTGCTTAAAAAGATAATGCCCGTTAAGGACGATTACCACGGCGATAACTTTTTTGTCCGCGCGCAGCGCGACGGTAAAATGAAACTTTTTGCCACCCCGCTTTTTGCGACCGTGCTTGTTATAGAGGTGTCTGACCTGATTTTTGCCGTTGACTCAATACCGGCCGTTTTATCCATAACGCACGATACTTTTATCGTCTATACGTCAAACATATTTGCGGTAATCGGCCTGCGTTCTTTATATTTTTTGCTTAACGGCATGGCAAATAAATTTGAGTATCTTAAGTACGGCATAGCGGTGATATTGGCTTTTGTGGGAGTAAAGATGCTTATATCTCACTATTATCACATAGCGACGCTTGCTTCGCTTGCGGTGATAGTGGGCATTTTGGGCGCGGCGGTTTTGGCTTCCGTCATAAAACACCGCAAAGAAGAGGCGTTGCAAAACGCGAAATAAATTTGCTATGCTCATTATACGCAAGCAGTAGTTTGATAATCGGGGGCGACCAGCTTTGACAGATATCGCTGAGGCCCGGTTGCAGGTAGCGGTTGACCAGGCCGCTTAAAATAGGGTCAACAACATAGTTGGCAACAACTATAACAACAACGTTTGGGCAACAGCCTAAACCCGTTTGCTTTACTTCACCGTCGGGTGAAGCGTAACGGTTAAGAAGACGGTTGCTGCGCGCAAGGTTAGTTTTGCCTAAGCGCGCTTAAGACAAAGCAAACAGGTAAAGTTTCAACGGCTTCGGGTATGAAACTTTACTAAAAAACCGAAGCTAAACCTGTAGTAACCGAGCTGTATGGATGTTTGGACGCGGGTGCGAATCCCGCCGCCTCCACTTTTATTTATCCGTCGAGGGATTATTTTCCTAACGGTATTTTTTGCGAAAACGATTTTAATTTTTTAGGAGGATTTTTCTTTTATGGCTAATATTCACTTTGGCACAGACGGCTGGCGCGGAATTATAGCGTGGGATTTCACTTTTGAGCGCGTGCGCGCTTTAGCGCAGGCCCTGGCCGATTTTATAAATCTCAACAGCCCTTCAACCTTAGGCCCTAAGATGAAACTTGTCGTCGTGGGTTATGACCGCAGATTTTTATCGGACCAGTTTGCCTCCGATATAGCAAGCATCTTAAAGCTTAATAAACTTGACGTAACTTTGCTTGATAAACCCGCGTCTACCCCTATGATAAGCTGTCTTACCCATTCCAAATTTTGGCTGGGGGTTATGGTGACGGCCTCCCACAACAAAGCGCATTATAACGGTATTAAAATCAAGGTGGCGGGGGGATCTATTTCCTCAAAACTTACAAAAGAGATTGAGGAATTCTTGGGTCAAAAATCCGTTCTCTACATTCCGGGCCACAGCGTGGAGCCTTCTTCGGGTTTTGAAAAAGTCTATTTTAAGTATGTAACCTCCAAAGTTAACCTGAAAAAAATTACCGCCTTAAAAGGCAAAGCGGCCGTGGACTATATGCACGGCAGCGCCGCGGGTTATTTGGAGCAGGTTTTGGGCCCCGCCCGCGTAATTGCGCTGCGCGGCGAACATGATCCCTGTTTTGGCGGCGTGCAGCCGGAGCCCAGGGAAGAAAATCTGGACGCTCTCAAAAAAGCCGTGGTTGCAAACAAATGTCTTTTGGGCATCGCTTTTGACGGGGATGGGGACCGCGTCGCTCTTATTGACGAAAAAGGCAAATATCTTACGCCGTGTCTTGTGTCGGCGATAGTATTTAATCATCTTACGCACACGCGCAAACTTAAAGGGCGCGCTTTGCAGTGCGTTTCCATGGGATACCTTAATAAGAGGATTGCGCGCAAAGCCGGCCTTGGTTTTGAGGAAGTGCCCGTCGGCTTTAATAATGTGGCCGAGCACTTTTTGTTTGAAGACATCGCCTTTGGCGCCGAAGAATCGGGCGGATATTGCTGGCCGGGCGTTATCCCCGAGCGCGACGGCCTTACGCTTGCTTTATTTGTAATGGAAATTATGGCTTTGCGCAAAAAATCTTTAAGCGAGCTTTGCAAAGAAATTGAAACTTTATACGGCGTTTCAAATTATATGCGCAAAGACGTGCCTTTGGCAAAACCTCTGGATAAAAACGCTATGGCCGAAAGGATTAAAAAGAAACTTCCCAAAAAGATTTTAGGACGCAATGTGGTAGAAGTTCTTACTATTGACGGCCTGAAAATTATTTTGGATAATGACGACTGGCTTTTAATGCGTCCTTCCGGGACGGAGCCTGTTTTGCGCCTCTACGGCGAAACGGCCGATAAAAAGCAGACGCAGGCTTTTATTGATTTTGGCGCAAAGTTGGCGGGCGTTTAGGCGGCGCGGAAGTTTTATTAATGCGCTCTTATAAGGGGATTTATTTTTATAAATATAAGGGTTATTATGAAAAAGATAATTATTGTAGATGATTCCACAGTCCTCAGGACAACCATACAAAACGCGCTTGACAGCGCAGGCTACGACGTTATAGGAACGGCCGAAGGCTCAAAAGCGCTTTACGCTATGCTTGAAGACGGCAATATCCCCAATCTGATTTTGCTTGATATGTTCTTCCCCGACGAAAACGGCATAGACATCTTAAAAACGCTGAAAGAAAAATATCCTAAAATAAAAATACTTGTCATAACGGGTATGAATCAGGAAGCCCTAAATAAGGAAGTAAAACGCTGCGGCGCCGACGATATTTTGTACAAGCCTTTTGATATGGAAGATTTGACTTTTGCCATGCAAAAGCTTTCGCTGTAAGAAAACCGGCGTTTAACATTTATGGCGTAAACAAAAAGCCCCGTCTTTTAAGACGGGGCTTTTTGCGCGTAAGAGTTAAAGCTTATTTCGTTTTTTCTTCAACGGCGTCAATATGCACTTTGATTTTTGCATAGACGGTCGGCTTGAAATATATTGAAACTTCGGTGTCCCCGATTTTCTTGATTGGGGTAAAGATATCAATATGATCTTTTGTTACCTTATGGCCAAGTTCAGCCAGACTTTTTTGCACGTCTGCCTTTGTAACCGAACCGAAAACAATGCCTTCAATATTTACGGTTCTGGAGTAAGACAGAACAATGCCGTTAAGTTTAGCCGCGGCTTCTTTTGCCTTTGCGAGCTCGGCTTCAATTTTTTTCTGGCGGCGTTGCGCGCCGAGTTCCCAATTCTTAATTACGTCGGCGGTTGCCGTCTGGGCTAATTTCTGCGGCAGCAAAAAGTTGCGCGCGTATCCGGGTTTAACCTCAACGATTTCGCCCACGGTGCCCAAATTTTTAACGTCTTCTCTTAAAATAACTTTCATCTAAAAAATCTCCTGTTAATAAATTATTTTTTGGGCAGGCAGTAGGGCAGGAAAGCCAAATTTCTGTCCCTTTTTACCGCCTCAGTTACCTGGCGCTGATGCTTGGCGCAGGCGCCGGTTATCCTTCTTGATAAAATTTTGCCGCTTTCCATGGTAAAGCTTTTGACAAGCTGGATATTTTTGTAATCAATATGATCAATTTTCTCGGCGCAGAATTTGCAAACTTTGCGTCTGGCCTCAAAACGTTTTCTCGGGCCGCCAAAAGGCTTGCCCGTCCTGTTTTCCTGCGCGGAGGCCGCGTTTGCCGCAGGCGCGCCGCTTTCGGTTTTTATTACTTTTTCTTCTGCCATATATTATTTACCTTTCCTCAAAAAAAATTATTTACGGCCGCTGTTTGGGCGGGCGTTTGTCCGGTTAAAAGGGGACGTCGTCTTCCGCAATATCGTCTGCCGAAACGGAGGTTTCCGCAGGCGCAGAGTCCATATTTTCGGCGCTCTGCAATATTTGCAGGCGGCGCGCGGTAATACGCAGGACTTTTCTGTTTTGGCCCGATCTGTCAACAAACTCGTTCATAGTCAGCCTGCCCTCAACTACAACGGGGCAGCCTTTTTTGAGTCTGTCTTTTGAGCGTTCCGCCGACGGCCCGAAAAGGGTTACCGGCACATAGGCCACATCTTCCTTCCACTCGCCCGTTGCATTATCCATATATCTTCTGTTCACGGCGACGTCAAAACTGCAAATGGGCTGGCCTTTTTGCGTCATTCTATTATCGGGATCGCGCGTCAGTCTGCCGCTTATGATAATAAAATTTAATTCCGGAATACGCATCTGCCCGCTGGCCATATTAAACCGTCCCCGCGGCCGGAGCCGCTTCTTTCTTCACCGGTTTTGTTTTGGGTTCAACGTAAGACATAACCGAAGACCTTAAAACGTTTTGATTGAGTTTTAAGTTTTCGTTCAAGGCCTTGATAAAGGAGGTCTGCGCGTTGAACTTCATATAAAGGTAAAAACCTTCGTGGTTCTTAGCGATGTCATGGGAGAATCTGCGCCTCCCCAGCTTTTCTTCAGACACAATTTCTCCGCCTGAGGAAACGATAAATTCCTTCGCCTTATCGGCAAAAGCCGCCACCTCGCCGTCGGTGAGTTGGGGCTTGAGTATAATTACTGTTTCGTAAGTTTTCATAGTCCTTTTTTTGATATAAAAAATATCTACGGAGCGTTAGCTCCGCCGATATCTAGATATTTTTCGGTTGTTCACCAGATGCCGCGGTATATCTTGTCCAAAAATATTATAGCAGATTGGGGGCTTCCCCGGCAACCCCCTTATGATAACGGCTAACGGCGGGATAGTATTAGAGGCATATATATCGTGCGCACAATTTTCCATATTTGGGTAAATTTTTACCTTCGTATCGCTAGCGTATCGTTTGGGCTGCGCCTCAAACTTCGTGATACGCGGCGCTAGCAGCCCGCGTGGCAGAGGAATAAACAAGCTTCAAGTACCCACGCGGTCTTTACGTCAGACAAAAATTTCCTCCAAATCTGAAAAACCGCGACAGCTTATCACAAATGGGCGTTTAACGGACAGCTATGTCAACGGCGTGCGCCCTAACGCATACGACCAGCGCGCAGTTGGCGCGCTTTTTTGCCGTTATCAATTAGTGCCGTCTTTGCGCGAGGTTGGCAGTTTGGGAGAACAATGTTCTCCCAAATTACCGACGCTCGGAAGCAATCTTCCATTTTGTTTTACGTGCCAACTGCACGCCATATGCGAGATATGCCAATACCTGCAAATTACAAGCTTCGCTTTTCCCAGTTATTTTAGTTTACATATCTTTACCGTTCTTAACTTTGAAGACTTTATTTACCTTTCCCATACCACCCTATTGAAGTCGTTACATCCACAAATGGATATATATTTACGACTGAAAGTATCCAAAATTGGATATAAATACGGTTTAGATATGTATCCATTTGTGGATGTAACAACGAAAAACATAGCGAACAAAAATATTGCGCTATGTCTACATTTGGCAATATCATAGTCTGCATTTGGCAATATCATTCGTTCCCATAATGCATTTTCTAATACCTTTTCGCTTTGGTCATATTGTTTATCATTGCTCTATTTGTAGATCTTTTATAAACTCTAATTATGTGAAATATTTAGGGGAAATATATGAAGAAAGGTTTTACTTTAATTGAATTATTAATTGTCGTCTTAATCATTGGTATACTTGCCGCTATTGCCTTGCCGCAGTATGAAAAATCGGTTGAAAAATCCAGAATAGCTGAAGCGATAGTCAACGCAAAAGCTATTTTTCAGGCAAATGAAAGATACTATCTTGCAACAGGCGCCTATACTACGGATTTAAGAAATCTTGATATCTCTATTCAAGGTACTCTTGTAGGCACGGCTATAGATACAAAGCATTTCCATTATTATGCTTATGCCTACAACGGCACCGTGTTGACATTAGTTGACAGGCTTCCCGCCCATGAAAGATATTATTTGCAAATTTCCCCCAACAAAGGTGGAGCCGTAATAGACTGTATTCTTAGGGACTCCCCTACCAATATACAAAGAAAAATTTGCACCGAAATAACCGCAAATGGCACTTTATAAAGGCTCTAAGCTGTTTGACATATACTGCGCACTTTGCTATAATAAATTAGCAACATGATGGAAAGCGGCTTGGTAACAAGCCGCTTTCTCTTTAAGAAAGGGTATCGGAGAGGGCTTATGCAAAACAAAAATCAGATAGAAACCGTAGTGGCCGAAGCTTTGCAGCAGCAGGGCTACGAGCTTATTGACCTTATTTTCCAGCCGCACGGCAGCAAGCAGCTTTTACAGTTTTTTGTGGATAAAGAAGGCGGCATAAACTTGGGCGACTGCGAAACTCTGACCGATAAAATTGACGCTGTTTTGCAGATGGAAAATCTTGTTAACGGCGCGTATATCTTAGAAGTATCCTCCCCGGGCTTAAAGCGCGTGTTAAAGAAGCCCGCGCATTTCAAAAAGTTTACGGGCGAGAGGGCAAAAATATTCTTAAAAGAGCCTATTGACAACAGGGGCGTTTTTACGGGCCTCATTGAAAGCGCAGACGACAAACAAATAGTCTTAAGCGACGGCACAAATAAGTACACTTTCGTTTACGACGCAATAAAAAAAGCGCACTTAGATCCGGTGACGGAGTTTTAAGCGCGGCCGCGCAAGCGGGCAAAGAAGCACCAATTTAACAAGCACTACAGGAGAAACAAAAATGCAAAGCAAAGATTTACTTATGGCCCTTGAGAGCCTTGAGAGAGAAAAGAATATTAAGCGCGAGGATACGATAAAAACCATAGAAGACGCGCTTATTTCCGCCCTCAGGAAGCATTTGGGTAAGACATCGCTTTTATCGGCGAAGATAAACCCCGAGGAGGGCACCATTGAAGCTTACCAAACCCTTCTTGTTACCGATAACGTTACCAATCCCGAGACGGAAATTACGCTTGAAGAGGCAAAAGTTTTTGACTCTAAAGCCAAGCTCGGCAAGGAAATAACGCGCGTTTTGAATGTGGAAGATTTCTCCCGCATAGCGGCGCAGATTGCAAAGCAGGTTTTAATACAAAAAGTGCGCGGCATTGAGCGCGACAACCTTTATAAGGAATTTAAGCCCAGAGAAGGCGAGGTTGTAACCGGTCTTGTGCGCAGGTTTTCCGACAGGGATATCATCGTTGACCTCGGCAAGGCGGAGGCTATTTTGCCCTATTGCGAGCAAATCCGCAAAGAGCGTTACGCGCACGGCAGCAGGGTTAAAGCCATAATCACAAAAGTGCTTTCCCAAACCGATTTTACTGAAGTGCAGGACGATCCCGTTATGGGCCGCTACAAATCGGCCGCTTTCAAGATGGACAAAGGCCAAAGGGGGCCTTACATAATGCTCTCGCGCACCAGCCCAGAGCTGCTTAAAGAACTTATGAAAGTTGAAATCCCCGAACTTGCCGACGGCATTATTGAGATTAAAGGCATTTTCCGCGATGCGGGTTTCAGGGCCAAAGTGGTGGTCAAGAGCAACGATAATAAAATTGATCCCATAGGCACCTGCGTGGGTATGCGCGGCATAAGAATCCGCGCCGTTACAAACGAGCTCAGCGGCGAGAAAATTGACCTCATCAATTACAGCGACGATATTGCAACGACCATTGCAAACGCGCTTTCGCCGGCGAAAGTTCTTTTTGTCAAGATTTTAAGCATGGAAAGCAAACAGGCCCTTGTCATAGTGCCCGACGATCAGCTTGCCATAGCCGTCGGAAGGGACTGGCAGAATATTAAGCTTGCCTCCAAAGTCAGCGGGTGGGAACTGGAAGTAAAGAGCGAAACCCAAAAGAATCAGGAAGGCCAGCAGAACGCCCAGCAGATGCAGGACAGCCTTTCCGATATTGAAGGCATCGGCCCCAAACTTGCCGAACTGCTTGTAAAGGCGGGTTTTACTACGGCAGAAAAACTTGCCAGCCTTACTTCAGAGCATCTTTCAACTTTACAGGGCGTAGGCCCCAAAACAGCCGAAAAAATTATTGAAGGCGCAAAAAAACATCTTGCCCAGAAACAGGAAACTGCCGGGCAGGAAACTGAAGAGCAAGACGCGCAACCGCAGGAGGCAACCGATGACGACAGCCAAGAAAACAAGTAAGGAAGACGACAAAATAAAGAAGACTTCTTCCTCAAAACCCGCGGCAAAAAGGACGACGGCCAAAAAGCCCTCCGCCCAAAAAACAACCGTCAAGTCTGAAGGGAAAAAACCTTTAGTCAAAAAACCTTCTGTAAAAAAGCCGGCAGTTAAAAAAGAGAAAGTAAAAAAAGTTGTCGTCAAAAAAACAGAGGGAGCTTCGCAAAAATCCGCAGAAGCAAAAAAATCTGTTATTAAACAGGAAACGGCCGTTCACGCGGAGGTAAAACCCGCGACGTTTGCGGCAGCTTCCGCCCCTGCTGTCGTGCAGCCAAAGGCGGCGCAAAAACCCGCCGAAGCAAAGCCCTCCGTTTCGCAGCAGCCTCAGGAGCAAAAACCTGCGGAGGCGGCAAAACCCGTTGAGCCGAAACTTCAGCCTGCGCCCGCTCCCGCTCCTTTTATCAAGGAGGCGGCAAAGGAAGCGGTCAAAGAAACAATTAAAGAAACGCCCAAAGAAGATAAGATAATTAAAATTTTAGGCCAGCCCACCGTTAAAGAACTTGCCGAGAAGATGAATATCAAAATAAACGACTTCATCAAGAAGCTTATGGGCATGGGTATTTTTGCCACTATTAATCAAAGGCTTGAGCAGGATATTATAGAGCTTGTCGTCGCCGAATGCGGCTTTAAGGCGCAATTGGTGCACGAGTTTGCCGAAGATAAAATCGCCCAAGAGGAAGAGCAGGACCGCCCCGAGGATCTTAAGCCGCGCGCGCCGGTCGTAACCATTATGGGCCACGTGGACCACGGTAAGACAAGCCTTTTGGACGCAATACGCCACTCCAACGTCGTCGCAGGCGAGTTTGGGGCAATAACCCAGCATATCGGCGCCTACAGGGTTAAAACGCCGCGCGGTATGATTTCATTTCTTGACACCCCGGGTCACGAAGCTTTTACGGCTATGCGCGCGCGGGGGGCGCAGGCTACCGATATTGTTATTTTGGTAGTTTCCGCTACCGACGGCATTATGCCGCAAACTATTGAGGCAGTCAACCACGCGCAAAGCGCGGGCGCGCCGATAATCGTGGCGGTAAATAAAATTGATCTTCCGGGTGCAAATCCCGACAGGGTTAAACAGGATTTAGCTTCCCGCGGTCTTGTGCCGGAAGAATGGCAGGGCGGCACTATTTTTGTTGAAATTTCCGCAAAAAAGAGGATTAACATAGATAAACTTCTTGAGATGATTTCCCTCCAGGCGGAAATGATGGAACTTAAAGCCAACCCTTCAAAACGAGGCGTCGGCGTTATTTTGGAAAGTAAGCGCGACAATAAGCGCGGCGTTGTGGCGACGGTTCTTGTGCAAAAGGGCACAATAAACGTCGGGGATCCTTTTATAGTCGGCAGCACTTTCGGCAAAATCCGCGCGCTTATTGACGAGCACGGCAAAAGGCTGCCTTCTGCGGGGCCTTCTGTCCCGGCGGAGATTTTGGGTATCAGCGGCGAGCCTCCTTTAGTGGGAGACACTTTATTTGTAACCCAAAGCGAGAAAGAGGCCAAATATATAGCCGAAAAACGCAAACTCGCCCATAAGGAAGAAAAGCTTGCGCATCAAAAACATATTTCTCTTACCACGTTAAAGAGCAATATTGACGGCAGGAGAATAAAAGAGCTTGCCATTATCTTAAAGGCCGACGTCCAGGGTTCCATTGAGGCCATCAAAGACGCTATTTTGCGTATGCCTACCGAAGAAGTGCAGGTAAAAATCATACATAGCGGCGCGGGTAATGTAAACGAGTCGGATATCCTTCTTGCCAAAGCAAGCGACGCCGTGATTTTATCCTTCAACGTAGACACCGAAGAAAACGCCGCCGCCGAAGCCGAACGCGAGGGCATAGAAATACGTCCCTACAACATAATCTTTGAACTTTTTGAAGATTTGACAGCCGCTATGGAAGGCCTTCTTGAGCCTGACATAGTGGAAGAAACCGTCGGCAAAGCCACCGTAAGGCAGACTTTTGATTTATCTTCGGGTTTTGTGGCGGGCTCCCTGGTTGATTTGGGCAAATTAGTGCGCGGCTGGGAAGTTAAAATTACGCGCGCCGGAGAGCAGGTCTACAAAGGCAGGATAAACGGCCTCAAGCGTTTTAAGGAAGACGTAAAAGAGGTTGAAAAAGGCTACGAGTGCGGCGTGCTTATAGAAGGCTTTAAGCAAATCCGCGCGGGCGATGTGATTGAGTGTTTCCAAAAGAAGTCAATTACGCGCAGAATAGCCAAAAACCCCTCGTAAAGAGGGCGCGCTTTAAGCGGATAAAAGCAGATAAAACGGCCGCGCTTTTTTTGAAAGCGCGGCCGTTTTGCGTCAAAAAATCTGCTTATTCTTAAGAAGCGTTAAGCAGCGGGCTTAACGTTTTTATTTTCGGGCTCAAAGGTTTTCTCAAAGCATTTTAGGATAAAAGGAACTTTATAGTTAATAATTTTTTTACTGTAGCGCGTATAATCTGCGGGGGCCGCTATTATCATTTTATCTTTGGGCAAAGCGGGATAAATATAATCTGTTACTACAGTAATATTGGGATACCATAAATTATGTACTTTTTTGTCTATCCAGTGCTGGAGGCCCAAATTAGGTATTTTTAAGCCCGCGCTTGCCGCCCAAAAAACGGAATTAAGCGCAATTATATAAATGGGGAGACTTTTTTTGAGCAGGCTTAAGAGATGGCAGGTTTCATTGAAAGAAAATTTCTTTATGTCCAGCTGCGTAAAGTCGTAATCCACTACGGCGGAAGGCGTTACCGATAAAACAAAATAATCTTTGCGCAGCAGGCCGCGTATGAGTTCATCTATAAAAGGATATTTATAGAAAGACGCGCGCGAGTCCAGCTGTAAAAAGACGATGCCTTTTTTCTTTTTTGCGCGCGCGGCGATTTTGTCGTAAGTTTTCTCTGCCGCTTCCGCCGGCTTGGGGGGAAAATAAAAGCGCGGTTCCTCGTAAATATTTTGAGGTGGTTTTAGGCCGAAAGTTTCAAACAAACTTTGCGTTCTGTGCGCTGTTTTTTTGCCGTACTCGTAATAGACGGGCAGGACTAAAAAATTTTCGGGAATATTTTTGAGAGCGTCTTTGTAATCGTAATTTTTCCAGACTAAAGGATTTCTGAAACCGTCAAAATAAAAAACTTTCTTAACGGCGGGATTAGTTTCAAGCAGCGTGCCGACCAAAGGGGAATTATTTCTGTCAAAATGCTTTGACACGTAAGCGTAAATATCCAGTTTTGGGAATTCTTTTGCAAGACTCTCAAGCATAGGCGTTGTATAAAGATAATCTCCTATGCCCATAAAATAAATCAGCGCAAGCCCCTTTAGGTTCGGGTTTGCTTTAAGCGCGTTTTGTATGTTATAAAAAACATGTTCATGGCGGTAGAGCGCTCGTGCTGTTTTATGCCAGTCTTTATTTATGGGCAGGGTTTCTTTTGAAACGTTTTTCGGTTTTTTGTCAAAAGCGTACCAGACGGGGTAAGGCTGCCTTATAAAGCCGCCTAAAGTTTTGTGCCAGCAGTAACGCATAGTTTCCCAAATTACGCAAAGAAACCTGTGCGCGCAGATAAACTTTTTAAGCTTTCTCCAACTCATAAACCCGCCTTTTGCCCGTCTGTTTTTGGCGCGCTGAGTATTTCTAAAGCCTTTTGCGCGATATCCTGCGCGCTTAAAGTGCTTATTTCGCCCTCGTAGAACATTACCGTTATGTTCGGCGCGCCCGCGGGGCCCCAAATCCTGAAGTTGGTGTTTGCTTTCTCGGAAGCGCCGCCGTATAAAGCTAAAGTTTTGTTGCCAAAGGCCGCCGCCGCGTGCACTAAAGCGGTGTCGGGCGTAATCGTAAGCGCGCAAAAGCCCATAAGCGCAAAAGTGGCGTAAATGCCGCTTGGGCCGGCAAGAGCCGGGGGCAAAGTAAATATATTTGTATCGGCGGCGGCCTGCGCTTGGGGCCTGCGCGCGTCTTCGCCGCGCACGCCCAAAAATTTTTGCAGCTGGCTAAGCGGCCCTGTTATTATCAAATTATAGTCCGCAAAAATTTTTGCAAGGGCGCAGACCTGCTCAAAACTAAGCGTTCTGTGCCTGCTTGCGGCAAATGGGTTTAGCAGTATATTGTCTTTTGCTTTGGGCAGGCTTCCCAAAAACTTTTGCGTCTGCGTCTTAAGGCTTTTGGCCACAAAGATATCGTAATGCTTATCAATCTTGCCGATTTTAAGAGCGTTGAAAGCGGCCTGATGGCGGGCCGTTATGTGGTTATTATCCACGTCAAAGGATATATTTATGTTGTAGAGGCCGAAACTTTCCCTGTTAAAGCCCAAGGCAAACTTTGGGTTTGCCGCCCGCAGAAGAAACAGATTTTGCCATTTAGGCTTTTCGTCCATATCAACAAATAGGTCGCAGGGTTCTTTTCTTAGCTGGCGGGCAAGGTCAAAAAGATTGCCAAAGCCCTTATTATATATAAGGATATTATCAACATTTCTGTTATTATCTATTATCTGCTTTGAGGAAGGGCCGGCTATAACGGTTATCTTGGCTTTGGGGAGGGCTTTTTTTATCTCCCTGAAAGCAAGCGTTGAAATAATCATATCGCCAATCTTATTATCGTGGCGCAGGAAAACTATTTTGCTTATCTCTTTTAGCTTGGAGGGGGTAAAGCGGTTCTTATTTTTCTTATCAAGCGCAAGCCTGCCCAGCTGCGCCTTAAAGCGGCGCAGCGCCAGATTTTTTTTATTATTTAATTGGCGCAGGTTCATCGTTACATTATTGTACAAAATTGCTACAATAATAATATAGATAATCTCTATAATCGGAGGCAATAAAATGACAGTTTCTTACAAAGAACTCGGTTTTGTGAATACCAAGGAAATGTTTGTAAAAGCGATGAAAGAGGGTTATGCCGTCCCCGCGTATAATTTTAATAATATGGAGCAATTGCAGGCCATAATTACAGCTTGTGCAGAGTCGCGCTCCCCCGTAATTTTGCAGGTTTCCAAAGGCGCAAGGCAGTATGCCGACGCTACTTTACTGCGCTATATGGGCCGCGGCGCCATTGAAATGATGAAAGCAAAAGGCGAGCCTGTGCCGGTAGCCCTTCACCTTGACCACGGCGACAGTTTTGAACTTTGTAAAGATTGTATTGATAACGGGTTTTCCTCGGTAATGATAGATGGCTCTGCCCTGTCTTACGAAGATAATGTGGCCGTTACCAAAAAAGTTGTGGAATATGCCCATAAGTTTAACGTTTCTGTTGAAGGCGAGCTTGGCGTTTTGGCCGGCATAGAAGACGAAGTTTCCGCCGAACATCATACTTATACCGATCCCGCTCTGGTGGAAGATTTTGTAAAGAGGACAGGCGTTGACAGCCTTGCCATTTCCATAGGCACAAGCCACGGGGCCTATAAATTTAAGGTTAAACCCGGGGAGAGCGTGCCTCCTCTGCGTTTTGACATCTTAGAAGAGGTGGAAAAGCGTTTACCCGGTTTTCCCATTGTCCTTCACGGCGCAAGCAGCGTTGACCAAAAGGCCGTTGAAAATATTAACAAATACGGCGGCAAGCTTGAAAACGCCGTCGGCGTGCCCGAAGAGCAGCTTAGAAAAGCGGCCAAGAGCGCGGTCTGCAAAATCAATGTTGACAGCGACGGCAGGCTTGTTATGACCGCAGCCATAAGGAAAGTTTTTTACGAAAAGCCTTCCGAGTTTGATCCTCGCAAATATCTGGGCCCGGCAAGAACGGACCTTATTGCTATGTATAAGGAAAAGAACGAGAAAGTTTTAGGCTCCGCCGGCAGGTATTAATCCGAAACTAGCTGTTTTTTAGCAGACGCCCGTTTTGCAAAAAGCAAAACGGGCGTTTTGTAGGCCAAATAAATTAGATTAGTTCAAACCAACGCAAGCTAAAACATTGACGCAAGCTAAAACATTGACGCAAGTTAAAACATTGGCGCAAATTAAAATATTAGCGTAAACTAAAACATTAACACAAATCAAAACAAATGTAAGATGCGGCCTTTATAGTTTTGGGAAACTTTGGCGTTATTTTCATCTCCGCCGATATCGTTGCTGCTCTTGTAGAAAGGCATTTCAAAACCTTCTTTTTCCAAAGTCTGCGCCGCAAGAAACATAATATTGTTAATTATGGCCGCGCCCGCTATGGTGGAAACCGGCGCGGCGCTTTTATCTTTAAGCTTAAGCGCGCATTCCTGTTTATTGCAGCAATTATCCAAAAGTATGTCGGCAAGATCTCTTAGCATTTTACCGCTTGAGTGGCGGCTTTTTGTCTGCGCGTGCGCGCGTGCGGCGGTAATTACTATCACTTTTGCCCCGCGCGCTTTAGCGTATAGCGCAGCGTCAATGCCGGCGGCGTTTCGGCCGCTGTTTGAGATTAAAATTATACAGTCCTTATCGGTAATATTATGCCGCTTAAGCAGGGCGGGGGTGTAGCCTTCAAGCCGCTCAAGTTCCGTTGCGGCGTGTGCGCTCGGGCGGAAATTAAAGCTGTCGTCAAGCACCGCGCTTACGCAGGCCAAAACGCCGCTGCGGTGGAAAGGCTCTAAGGCTATGCTGTGGCTGTGGCCCGAGCCTAAGGTGTAAATAATCCCGTAGTTCTTGACAGTTTGGGCCAAGGCCAGGGCCGCAGTCCGCATGACGGCGGTTTGGGTTTGCTCTATATTTTCAAGCAAAGATACTATCTCGTTAAAATATGGTGTTTTCATATAAATATTCTAGCAAAAAACTTTGGCCCGTAGCCGCGCAGACGGACGCGAAGGGCTTGCCATAAACGGGCCTTAAAATGTTAAAATTAGATATCACGTATGCGCGGGAAAGTTTTTTGCGCCCGCGGCTTTTTATTAAAATTATTTGTAAGAGGTAATCTCAATGAAAAATAAAAAAACTTTTACTTTATTTTTTGCGGTCTTAATAATTTTCAGTTTATGCGCCTGCGGAAAAGATAAGCAGCCCCAGGCGCCCGAAGTTACCGTAAACGCAATTAAACTTACCGCGCAGGACGCGCCCCTTAATCTTAACTATCCGGCGCAGATAGCGGGTTCTATGGATATTGAAGTCCGCGCGCAGGTGGGCGGTATTTTGAAGTCAAGGGAATATGTGGAAGGCTCTTATGTTCAAAAGGGCGCGCCGCTTTTTTTAATTGATCCGCAGCCCTATCAGGTCGCGCTTGAAAAAGCGCAGGGCGCGCTGGCGCAGGCCGACAGCGAAGTTAAAAGAACTAAGCGCGAGTATGAGCGTATGAGACGTCTTTTTAAGGAAAACGCCGTCAGCGCAAAAGAGCATGACGACGCTCTTTCCGCCTACGAAACGGCAAAAGCGGATTATCAGGTTGCGCAGGCGGGCGTAAACGACGCGCAGATAAATCTGGGATACACCACCGTAAGCGCGCCTATAGACGGCCTTACCGGCAAAGAAATGCAGAGCGAGGGCAGCCTTATCGTGGCTAACGCGGCGCAGGCCAGCCTGCTTACGACTATGGTCAAGACCGATCCTCTTTACATCAATTTTTCCATGCCTTCCAGAGATTGGAATTTGGGCCCCAAAACAAAAAAAGCCGGTAAAATTGAAACAAGCATAGAAGACATAAAAGTCAAAGTAGTTTTTGACGACGGCTCCGTTTATCCGCAGGACGGCAAAATATTTTTTGTTGATAATACCGAAGACGTAAAAACATCTTCCATAGCCTTTAAGGCGGAACTTCCGAACCCCAATCTCTCGCCTTTGCTTTTACCCGGCAAATTTGTGCGCGTGCGGCTGGAAGGGTTTTCTTTCAAGGACGCTTTGGTTGCCCCCATATCGGCCCTAGTGCCGACTGATAACGGCTATAACGCTTATGTCGTCAACGCGCAGAACGTTGTTGAAATTAAACCCGTCAAAGCGTCCGTTGGCGGCACTTTTGCCTTTATTTCAGGCGGGCTTGCGGCAGGAGATATAATAATGACGGAAGGCATGGTGAAAGTAAAAGCGGGCCAAAAGGTCAATGTTAATTTGCAGGAATTTAGCGTTACATCAAACGATGCCGACGGCGACGGCAAACCCGACGACGGCGGGTATTCCGACGGCTCTTTGGCGGACGCGCCGCACGCGATGATGGGGGACACTTCCACAGCCGCGGCGGAGCCAAGCTATGAAGGGCAGGATTTTGATCCGGAAAAGACGGATATTATATCTTCCGCTCAGCCGCCTTCGGTCGCGCCTTCGGCGCAACCTGCGGCGCAACCCGCTGTGCAACCCGCGGTACAAAATCCGCCTGTGGGACAAGGCGATTAAAAGGGAAATTAGGGGAGGGGAAAAATGTTTTCTAAATTCTTTATAGAAAGGCCTGTTTTTGCGACGGTAATTTCCTTATTTATCTTACTGGGCGGCGTTGCCGCCATAGTAAATCTGCCCATAGCGCAATATCCGGAACTTACGCCTCCCACCATTTCGGTTTCTGCCAAGTATCCCGGCGCAAGCGCGGAAGTTACGGCAGAAACCGTCGCCGCCCCGCTTGAGCAGCAGATAAACGGCGTTGATAATATGATATATATGAACTCCGTTTCCTCAAGCAACGGGGATATGAGTTTAAGCGTATATTTTGAAACGGGCACAAACGTTGACCAGGCTATGATTAACGTCAATAACCGCGTGCAGTCGGCCCAGTCAAGCCTGCCCGAAGACGTCAGGAGATACGGCGTCAGCGTTGATAAAAAATCAACTTCAATGCTTCAAATTATTTCAATGTATGCCAAAGAAGGCAGCGATTTGGATACTACGTATATTGGCAACTATGCTTTGGTTAACGTCGTAGACGATTTGAAGCGTATTGCGGGCGTGGGTTCGGCCTCGGTAATGACGGCTAACAACTATTCCATGCGCATTTGGCTTAAGCCCGACGTTTTGGCAAAATTAAATCTTTCTACCAACGACGTTATTTCCGCGATACAGGAACAAAACGCCCAGCGCGCCGCCGGCAAGGTGGGGCAGCCTCCGCTGTCTTTTAAGGTGGAGCGCACTTATTCCATTCAGGTTGACGGCCGCCTTAAAACCCCGCAGGAATTTGGCAATATAATTTTACGCGCGCAAAGCGACGGTACGGCCCTTCGCCTCAAAGATGTTGCTACCATAGAGCTCGGCGCGCAGACTTACGAGTTTTACGCCACCCAAAACGGCCGTCCTAACGTGCCTATAGGCGTCTATCTTTCCCCGGGCGCAAACGCCGTTGCCACGGCGCGCGCCGTTGACGCTAAGATGAAAGAACTTGCGGCCAATTTTCCCGACGGCATTGAGTACGCCGTGCCCTACGACACCACCATATTTGTAACCGCTTCAATAGAGGAGGTAATACACACTCTTATTGAAGCTATGCTGCTGGTATTTTTGGTGGTATTTTTATTTTTGAAGGACTGGCGCGCAACTTTAATTCCTTGTCTGGCGGTGCCTGTTTCCATAGTCGGCGCGTTTGCAGGTATGCTGTTGTTCGGGTTTTCCATAAACACGCTTACTTTGTTTGGCTTAGTTCTTGCCATAGGCATTGTGGTTGACGACGCCATCATAGTAATAGAGAACGTTGAGAGGATTATGAAAGAGGAAGGCCTCAACGTAAAAGACGCGGCGATAAAAGCTATGGACGAAGTTTCCGGCCCGCTGGTTGCGGTTGTTTTGGTGCTGAGCGCGGTGTTTATACCCGTTTCTTTTATGGGCGGCATGATGGGCGCTATGTACCAGCAGTTTGCAATTACTATTGCGGTTTCCGTCGCTATTTCGGGCCTTGTGGCCCTGACGCTTACGCCGGCTTTGACGGTGCTAATTTTTCGTCTGCCGCAGCATGAGAGCAAAGGTTTCTTTGCGTGGTTTGACGGCAAGTTTGACGCTCTTACAAATAAATACACGGCTTGGTCGGCCGCGTTGATAAAGAATTATAAAATTACCTCGGCGGTTTTTCTTCTTGTCTGCGTTTTGACGCTTGCGTTGTTTAAGTTTATACCATCTTCTCTTGTTCCCGACGAAGACCAGGGCATAATGATGACGGCCGTGATGCTGGACTCGGGCTCTTCCCTTGATAAGACGGAGTCCGTTATGTCCCAAATGGACGCGCTTATAAGGCAGGAGCCGGCCGTTGAAACAACGCTTGCTTTTTCCGGTTACGATCTTATCACAGGCTCGCTTAAAAACAATTATGGCGCGTTTTTTATAGCTCTTAAAAATTGGGACGAAAGAAAGTCCAAAGACCAAAGCGTTAACAGCCTTATCCGCAGCATTTATATTAAAGGGCTTAAGGATATTCCCAACGCTTTGGTAATGCCTTTTAATATGCCGGCGATAAGCGGCATGAGCACTACCGGCGGCATAGAAGGCTATATACAAAGCAGAGCGTCCGCCGCAACAAGCCTTGACCTTGAAAAAAAGCTCGGGGAATATACCGCCCTTTTGCAGGGGGAGCCTTCAATAGCCTCCGTATCAACGACTTTCAGCGCAGCCGTTCCGCAGTTAAAGCTTGCGGTTGACGCCATAAAGATAAAAGCCTTAGATGTTTCTTTGAATAATTTATTTGCCACAATGCAGGCCACTTTCGGCACTTATTATGTTAACGACTTTACTAAATTTGGCCGCAGTTTTAAGGTAATGGTGCAGGCAGAGGGCGCTTACAGAGCCGCAAAACAGGGCCTTAATTTTATCTATGTTAAATCCAACGGCGGGAATATGATACCGCTGTCTTCTCTTGTTTCTTTTACGGAAACCGTGGGCGCAGATACTGTGGAGCGTTTTAATTTGTTTAAGGCCGCAAAAGTTTTGGTAAATCCCGCGGCGGGTTACTCCACGGGGCAGGTAATGGAGGCGATGGAAAGAAACGCAAAGAAGATTTTAGGGCAGGATTATTCTTTGGCGTGGACCGGTTCGGCCTATCAGGAGAAACTGACGGGCAGCGCCGCCGCCACGGCCCTTCTTATGGGGCTGCTTGTGGTGTTTTTGATTTTGAGCGCGCAGTATGAAAAATGGTCACTTCCGATAGCGGTTCTTATGGCTGTCCCCTTTGCCATCTGCGGCGCGCTTTGCGGCATATTTATACGCGGCCTGCACTTTTTGCCGTCGGCGTGGGCGCAGGTTGTGTCTTATTTTTCTTTCGGCGCTTTTATTTCCACGCTTAATAACGACGTGTACTTTCAAATCGCGCTTGTAACGCTGGTGGGGCTTGCGGCAAAGAACGCGATTTTGATTGTGGAGTTTGCCGTAATGCTCCGCGCCCAGGGCAAAACCGCCGCCGAGGCCGCTGTTGAAGCCGCCAAGCTGCGTTTTAGGCCTATTGTCATGACCTCGCTTGCTTTTATTTTGGGGACAATACCTCTTGCAATCAGCAGCGGCGCGGGCGCGGCCAGCAGGCATTCCATAGGCACAGCCGTCGTAGCGGGAATGCTGGGCGCAACTTTATTTGCCCCGCTCTTTGTGCCTTTCTTTTATTGTTTGACCTCGGGGGCGTTCTTCAAAAGCAGCAAACAGCCCGCCGCGGAAACTTTGCAGGATAAAACTCAAGATTCTCAAGAGGTTAAAAATGTATAAAAAAACAACAGTTCTTTTAATAGGCGTTTTATGCGCGGCGGGCTGTCTTATGGGGCCCGATTATAAAAAGCCGCAGCTGGATTTGCCCGAAAGCAAGGGGACGGATTTAAGCGTTTTTATGCAGGAAAAGTGGTGGGAGATTTTTCAGGACGGCGTCCTAAACAAGCTTGAGGAAGAAGCCCTTGAAAATAATAAGGACCTTTTTTCTGCCATGGCCAAAGTTGACGCGGCGCGCGCCAAAGCCGGCATAGCCGCCGCCGACCAGATGCCTTCCTTAAGCGCAGCGGCCGACGGGCAAATGGGCGCGCAGGGGACGGCAAGCGCGGCCGAGTCCTATGATTTAGGCCTTGCCGCTTCTTACCAGCTTGATTTATGGGGCAAGTACAGGCGCGCAAGCGAAGCGGCGCGCGCCGAGCTGCTTGCAAGCGAAGCGCAAAAAGACGCGGTGCGCCTTACGCTTACGGCCGACGTCGCTAAATATTATTTTGCCGTAGTAACTTTAGATGAAGATCTTGCTATTGCAAGGCGCACTTTGGAATCGCGCGAAGAAACGGTGAAAATTTACCAGGACCGTTATAAAGAGGGTTACTCCACCGAGCTTGACTTGAAACGCGTTGAAGCCGAACGCGCAAGCGTGGCCGTAAACGTAAGCGAGTTTGAAAGGCAGCTTTCTCAGGCGCAGACGGCGCTTGCCGTGCTTTTGGGCCGCAGCCCCAACGAAATTGTAACGGGCGAAATTGAGAGGGGGGCCTCTCTTAATAAAATTACCGTTATTCCGGAAGTGCCCTCCGGCCTGCCTGCCGACCTGCTTACGCGCAGGCCCGACGTGCGCGAAGCGGAAGGCCGTCTTATGGCGGCCAACGCTGATATCGGCGTTGCAAGGGCCAATTATTTTCCCTCGGTTTCTCTGACCGCGCAGGGGGGGTATGCAAGCGGCGCGCTTAGCTCTTTAATTTCACCCTCAACGGCTTTATGGAACGCGGGGGCTTCTTTAGCCGCCCCGATATTTTCCGGCGGGAAGTTAAGAGCGCAGGAAAAGCAGGCCCAGGCCGTCTATGAGGACCTTTTGGCGCAGTATGAAAAAGCCGCCCAGAACGCCTATAAAGACGCTTACGACGCTTTGGTGGACAATCAAAAATATCGCGAGATTGTGGCCTCAACGCAGGAGCAGAAAAACGCTTTGGCGCGCAGTATGGAATTATCACAACGCCAAAAGAACGAAGGCCTCATCGGCATGCTTGATTTGCTTGATGTGGAAAGGAATCTTCTCCAGGCCGAACTTGCTTTGGCAAACGCGCAAAGAAATCAGCTTACGGCTTTAGTATCCGTCAGTCAGGCTTTGGGCGGCGGCTGGACTCAGCAAAACGGTTTTTCGCCGCAGGATAAGACGGGCGCGCAGGAAAACGCAGATAGTTCCGCGCAGACGGCTTTTCCCGCAGACGCGAAGGCTGCCGCCTCGGTTAAATAGCTAAATTGTGACGGAACATATGCTATAATAATTTTGTTCGCGCCTGCGCGCGAGTTCTATATTTGCGATAGAGCCGCATTTATCTGTGTATCAAATATTTACGTATCAGGTACGCTGTAATTTTTTGCAAGGGGAGGGCTTTTGATGTCCCGCTTATTAAGAAAAACTTTCGCCGTACTTTTTGCCGCGGTATTATTTGGGACGCAGGGGTTTGCGGCCGATATTTCAGCAGCTTTAATGAGGGACGCTCAGCGTTTTGGCTCTCCGCAAAAAGAAATAGGGGATAATACGCAAACCCCTCTTGACGCGCAAGCCCTAGAAACGCTTGAAAGCTTTAATCAAAAAACAGATTCTTCCTGGCAAATCCGTCTTAACAGAGAAAGCGGCAAGCCGCGCGCCCTTGTAAACGGCAGAGGTCTTAAAGTCGGCAAAAGCAGCTCGGCCGCGCTTTCTTTCTTAAGAAAGTACGAAGATTTTTTAGGCGTTGACAGGAAGCAGCTTAAACTTAAGCTTCAGCGCAATAGTCCCGTGGGCATGCACTATTATTTTGACCAGTATTATAAAAACCTTCCCGTTCAAAACGCCTATGTCAAAGTGCACACCGACCTCTCTGGCAATCTAATAAACTATCAGTCAACCTATGTAAGCGGTTTGGATATTGACGTTAAACCCGCGGTTTCGGCGGCGCAGGCTGTTTCGGCCGCAGAGCAGGACGCAAACGCTCGCGCACGCGGCGCGGCGGAACTTGTAATCTATAAAAATCCCGCCTCGTCCCGCGCCGTATTGGCGTGGAAACTGCTTGTTGAAGAAACGGGCGCAAACGTCGGCAAGTGGACCTATTATGTAAGCGCGGCCGACGGCAGCCTTATAAACAGGGTAAGCCGCCTTATGTTTGCGACGGAAACTTTCAGCGCAAAGCTCTATCCCGTCTACCCGGGTTTTAGCGGCACTTCTCTGCAGAATGTAGCCATAGAAAATATGGCGGTTTATTATTTTGCTTCCACAAGCTCTGGCACGGCGCCCTCAAAGACAGTTACAAATTCCAGCGGGCAGATAAACGTTTCAAGGGCGGGGCGCGTATTTTCAACTTTAAGCGGGCCCTATTTTACCGTCAGCAATCAGCGCGGTTACGCGGCAAACCCGCAGGGTTATTACGTTGAAGCGGGCTCAGACGGCGGGTCTGAGGAGCCTGTTTCTTTATCATGGGCCGCTTTTGGAAAAAGCGGCAATCCCTTTTCCACCTACGAAGCCTGCGCAGACGGCGGCAGTTATCCCGCCGTTGCGGTCCCGCTGTTGGCGGCCGATTTCCACGTCGGCGATATGGATAACAGCGGCATCATAGGTGCAGACGATACCTTTTTGCAGTTTGCCGATCCTTCGGCTTCCTCTGTCGCTTTAGCCAAATATATCGGTCAGCCCGAAACGGAGTTTTTGGGCCCCTACATTGCAAACGCATCTTCATCGCAGCAGTTGCAGACGTCTTTTTCGCCTTCTTCGGGCACGGGCGTTTATACCATAAATCAAATCTTAAAGCTTTGCGTGCCACGGGCTTTTACGGCGGGATATTCCGCCGTTACGAGCCATAATATTATGAACACGGCAACGGTGCTGCCGGAAGTTAACGTCTTTTATAACTTAAACGAAACGCATAAATTCTTCGCCGCGCTTAACGCCGGGGACTATATAAATATTGACAATCATATTCCCGTAATCGTAAACGCCTACGGCAGGCCTTACGCCACGAGCGACGGCAGCGGTATGCGCAACGCTTTTTACGACATTGACGCAAAAGTGATAATGTACGGCGAGGGGGAAAAGAACCAGGGCCTCACGACTTTCAGGAATTTCAGTTTGGAAAACGCCATAGTCCGCCACGAATATGTGCACGCGGTTATGGCAAATATTTGGCCCATAAGTTACTTTGACGAGGGCGCGGCTATCGCCGAAGCCGTGGCGGATTATTTTGCCCTCTCTTCCCTTACCAACCCGCTTAACGACGATAAACCTTATACTTCAAAGATAGGCGAATATGTAAATTTAACCACGCAGAGCGGCGAAGGAACGGTAAGGGATTTAAGCGGCCTGGAAGTTTTTGACGCGGCGACGTGGACCTCAAACGCGATAAGCGGACAGCATAAAAACAGTCTATTTTTAAGCCAGGCGCTTTGGGCGCTTAGGACTAAATATACCTCGGGCGTTTATCAGCATGCAGACGAACTTGTCTGGAACGCTTTGCTGTTTTTCCCCGATTCCCTGCTTGAGTTTAGGGACGCTGTGCTTGCCGTCGCCCAAGCTAAAGCTGGCGCGTGGGGGGCCGATTATTCCGAGGATATTGAAGCCGCTTTTGACGCCCACGGCTTAAATTACAGTTCCATTATTACCGCAAACGGGGATATTTACGAGCCAAATAACGGTCCTTCAAGCGCGGCTGATATAGAAGTTTCCTCCATAGCCTCAAAGCAGTTAAACGCTACGTTAAACCCTTCCAACGATATGGATTTTTATTCCGTTTCTCTCGCCGAGGGGGATTTTACGGCGGTTTTACATCTGCCCGCCTCGCAGCAGATAGAGGGTTCTTATTATCCGCTTGCTATGTTTTTGCTGGACGCGCAAATGCAAACCGTCGTTGATATTGTGCAGCCTTCCCATATACAGGGGCAGACAAACGTGCTTACGGCCGACGGCACCGTTACCCTTAACTTCAGCGCGCCCGCGCATTTAGACGGCAATACGGGCCGCTATCTTTTGGGCGTCTTTAAGCCCGATTGGGGCGCTTATCCCTCCGGCGGGCTCAGGACCGACGGGGCCTATCAGATTAATTTTACTTTCGGCAAAAATTCCAACATCGGCCTCGTAGACGCGGGCGGCGTTGAAATTAAAACCGTTGATAATTTTGCCGACGGCACATTGTTTAATTTCAAAGCTCCCTACAACCGCATAGGCAATATTGACACAGCCTCTTCCCTGCCGTCTTTTTTAAGCGAGTGGGCGCCAAACAAAATTGAAAGCCTTTATTCCGTGCGTATGCTTGACGGCGATATGGAAGTTATCCCCCAAACGCTTGCCACGCCAGATACGGAGGCTTTATATCTGCAAATTGTGCCCTCCTCGGTCGCCTATGACGAAACAAATAAATTGATTACCGGCCAATTAAAAATACAAGGCAATTTTGCCGCTTTGGCTTATACCGCGGTGTTTTTTCAGGTATTTGCAAAGCTAAGGCCCAACGAGTCCGAACCCGTCTGGTCCGGCTATAATCAGGATTACGGCATAGTGTCTTTGGGGCTCTCAAATCTGATAAAAAATAAATCCACAAGCGGGCAGGAGGTTTATATAAGAACCTCGGTCTTTAATCCCGCCGTAGGCAGCACGGTTAAAATAGAAATTACGCCAAAAGAAAATGGCTCCATGAAAGCCGAAATTTATACTTTGCAGGGCATTTTGGTAAAGACGCTCTACGACGGTCCCGCCGCAAAAGACGTTTTTGAAATTGTTGAGTGGGACGGACGCAACGGCGAGGGCAATATGGTGGCAAGCGGCGTTTATCTGCTGCGCGTTGACGGCGCGGGCATAAACCGCACAATCAAAAAGATAGTGGCGGTGAAATAATATGAAAAACATAAAAAGATATCTCACCGTTTTAGCTTTCATTTTCACCTCCGCGGTTTTGAACGCGCAGAGCGGCGGCGGGGCCGCCGTGCCGTTTTTGGCTATGGATATGGGCGCAAGATATTTCGGCATGGCAGGCGCGGCGACCGCTTTTGGCAACGACGTTACAGCCATGACGTTTTATAACCCCGCTGCGGCCGGCCAGATTGAAGCTTTGCAGATTTCAGCCAATATCTACGAAAGTACTCTTGATATGAAATATCAGTACGCGGCTTTTGCAGTGCCGATAAACTTTTTCAGTTTATTTGGCAATTTTGCGCCTGTTGCGGGGCTTTCCGTCTACGTGTTTGATAAGGGAGATATAGAAGATTACGGTTCCACAAGAAGCCTGGGCAACGATATGGCGGTAATTTTAAGTTTTGGGGAGCATATCGGCACTACGCTGTGGAACTTTCAGGGCAACGCCTCGCGATTGGAGCATTATTTGGGCCTTAACGCTAAATTTATAACTTCCTCCCTGCCTAAGCCTGAAAGCGGCACGGCCGACGCCGAGGGATATGCCGTTGATTTGGGCTATAAGGGCGTTATTGACGATTATTTCGGCCTTGCCCTCTCGGCCAGGAATATAGGTTCGGGCATGAAGTATATCAAAGAGGAGGATCCCCTTCCCTCCACCGTTTCGGTAGGATTATTTGCGACATTGGTTGATATAAAAAATATGCGCTGGGATTTAAGCGGGGATTATATAGGATATATTAAAGATAAAGAGGGGCGCATAAGACTGGGGACGGAGATGTCTTTTTCGGACTCTTTAGCCGTGCGTTTCGGCGCAAAACTGTTGGAAGAGAACGATACGGAGTACACTTTGGGCTTCGGCGTTAAATTCCAGGGTTTTGAGCTGGATTTTGGTACGGTGCTAAATCCGCAGCTGGGCGGCGGCAGCTTGTATCAGGCGGGTATATCCTACAAGCTGGGCCCCGGTAAAGAAGAAGACGAGGACAAAACGTCCAAGAAAAAGAAATTCGTTGATTATAAGGATTACGGAGAGCGCAGACAAAAACAGGCCGAGCAAAACGCCCGCCTCAACCCCGATCCTATTTTATACCAATAACGGCGTGGCAGCGGCGGGGCGCGCTTTTGCATAAATATGTACTTGATTTTTCTTTGAGAATGTGCCAATATATTATAATAGCTTAAAGGGGCTTTATTATGGAAAATAACAAAAAGTACAAAAAAGTTTTTATGAGCACGGCCGTATTTGCTTTGTTATATTGTTGCGCCGCAGTATGTCATGCGCAAAGATTGGACATAGTGTCATATGTGCCGGTTAAGTCGGGGATTTATGACTCGCTTGTTACTAAAAACAAAACTATTTTTAACTCGGAAGAATCTAATACTATTTTTAATCTTACCGTTAAAAGTTCTATTCTTGAGATACAGGCTAAAGAGGGCATAATTTTCAAAGATTTACTTACTCCGCGGCTTTATGTGCTAAATTCTTATCTAGATGAAGGGATTCTGCTTTCTGCCCCTACGGATGCCAGTGCTGCAGCCGGCATTTCCTTTATTACGCTGGTAACTAAAAACCCGATATCCGTTTTGTCGGGGCAGGCAAAACAACTTAATGTAAGCCAGGCTTCCGTAGGCACGGAAGGCTCTTTATCCGTCAACTCAATCACCGTCGGGCTTGACTCAAACGTTAAATTTAAGATACAGGTGCCCGAAGGCTGCGCCAGCCTTGGCTGGAAAACCGTACAGGCATACCCCGTGGCAAATTATATTAACGACGAAAGGCAGCTTCAATCATATAAAATATTGGGTTGCCAGTGTTCGGGCCCGACGGGATGCGAAAATCCTTCCTAACGGCGGATTTAATTTTTGTTAAAGCGGCGTTTATTTTTTTAACGCCGCTTTTTTGCGCGTTAAATCGTTTAGCAGTTTAACAACGGTCTTTTTTAAGACGGGGTGCTTTTTGCGCGGGGCTATTTTGCTTAAAGGCTGCAGGACAAAAAATCTTTTATGCGCTTTGGGGTGGGGAATAAGAAGTTTTTTTGAGCGTATAATCTTATCTTCGTAGAAAATTATGTCCAAATCAATTTCGCGCGGCGCGTTTTTGAATGTCGGCCTTCTTCCCAAAGCGCGCTCAGTTTCTTTTAGGACGGCAAGCAGTTTTTCGGGCCCAAGACGCGTTTGGTAAAGCAGCGCGCCGTTATAAAAATCGGGTTGCTCCAAAAAGCCTTCGGGTTTTGTTTTTATGACGGGAGATACTTTTTTTATGCGTCCGGTTAAAGCCAGTTTTTCAAGCGCAAGCGCGATATTTCTTTTAGGCTTATTTTTATTTGCGCCAAAAGCTATATAAACCTTTTTTAACGGGTTTTTTTTGTTTGGGCTTTTTATATTTTTCTCAATCTTCTTCATAAGCGGCAAAATAATTTTCCTTCTCGCGCACGGTTACTTTTTTTATCTGCGGGAAAGTTTTTTTGACTTCGTAAAAAAGCCAGCAGGCCAGATTTTCAGTCGTAGGATTGCGCAGGATATCGTTAAGAAGCCGGCCTTCAAGGCTTTTGCTCAAGATGTTCAAGCGTTCTTCCAGCT
>JAEWSL010000070.1 GCA_023398295.1 Elusimicrobiota bacterium
TCGTTTATACTTTGTCGCTTTTGCAACTCGGATATACCGCTGCGCTTTGCTCCGCTCCCTGATATACCTCGTTGCAGGCTCCTCGTATAAACAAAAAATCCTTTGAAAAAATATATTACCCGCTTAAACTACAGATACTTTCGCTTCGGCTGCTTGTCTTGCCGCAAAATATTTGCAAAAAATCTTTTTTCTTTGGCTTTTTTGTTTATGCTTCGTTACTTATTTTAATGGGCGGTTTTTTGGGGTTTAACTGTTTTTTGGTATAATAGCCTTTATACAAAACTCTCACGGCGGAAATGTTGCAAGTTTATCAATAAGAGTGTCCCAAAAGGACAAATTTACAAAAAGATTTACAAAAAACAAGATAAGGAGATTTACCAAAATGGATATTCCCAGAATATTTAATATTACCGAAAGCGCTCACCGCATACATAATCCTTTTACTCCTGAAAAGTATGCCGCCTTAGGCGCGGCTTTGCGTATGAAAAAGGGCGCGCGCGTTTTAGATCTTGGCAGCGGCTCGGGGGAGATGCTTTGCACCTGGGCGCGAGATTATGGTATCGTCGGCACGGGCGTTGACATGAGCGGGCTATTTACCGAGCAGGCAAAACTGCGCGCTGCGGAACTTGGCGTAGAAGATAAAGTCAATTTTATTCATGGTGACGCGGCGGGTTTTGTTTCCAAAGAGAAGGTTGACGTTGCGGCCTGCGTCGGCGCTACTTGGATTGGCGGCGGGGTAGCAGGCACTATTGACCTTCTTGTCAAAAGCCTGCGCAAGGGAGGTATTATCCTTATCGGCGAGCCTTATTGGAGGCAGCTGCCTGCGACGGAAGACACTGCAAAAAAGTGTCTTGCCGCCTCAATTTCTGAATTTCTTACCCTTCCTGAACTTATCTCTTCTTTTGGCGATATTGGCTATGATGTTGTTGAAATGGTATTAGCCAATCAAGACGGCTGGGACAGATACGAGGCGGCAAAATGGCTTACCATGCGCTTGTGGCTTGAGGCCAATCCCGACGACGAGCTGGCCAAAGAAGTTCGGGAGCAGCTTACTTCGGAGCCAAAACGCCACGCCGCTTACACGCGCGAGTATTTGGGTTGGGGCGTATTTGCGCTTATGCCTCGCTGAGAGGAGTTTGCTTAGGGCGCAAGGCGCAAAAAGAGTATCGTTAAAATATATTTTCAGAGAGGTGATATATGCCCCTGTTTATCGGGAACTTAAAAAGAGATTTTTGGGTATTGCTTATCTTGTCAATATCTTTGGGCGCGGCAAATCATTGTTTTGCGTATCTTTTACCGTTTACAAATCTCATCGCGCGCATATGGGGGATACTCTTTGCCTGGATATGCATTATAGTGTGCGCGGGAATTTTCTTCAAAGGTAAAAAGGAATATATATTTTCTTTATTTAGAAGATATTGGTATGCTCCGCTGTTTTTTTGCCTTTTAACGGCTTTGTTTTCAATTATCTGGAACGTTTCTATCAAACTTTTTGAACCCTTAGCAGCGTCGCCATTTTTGCTTTTCGGCTTTTCTTTGTTGCGGTCAATAATAGATACGGCGTTTTATCTGGCGCTGGCGGCGGCTATAGCAAATGAGGTTTCTTACTTTAGAGGGCTTTTAATTTTCATAAAAAGTTATAAGACTGTTTTTGCATATATAATTATTGTTTGTCCGATATATTCTTTTTATAATGCTTTACTAAACATACTGTTAAACAGCACATTAGGCTTAATAATATTGGATATAGTATTTTCTTTTTTTATATTTTACATCGTACCGTCGTATTTTATATTTAGCGCCGCAAATGTTAAAGAGATCTTTTGCGAAGATAATAAACCCGCAATGCCTTTGGAAAATAAGTAAACAGGTACGATGACGGCCTTACGGAACTGATTGTAAAGATATTTTAGAATGATAAAAACTGCCGCGATATTTTGTCGCGGCAGTTTTTGTTTCATCAAAGCGAGAAAATATTATTTCTTTTTTGCGGCATGCTCCGGAAACAAAAGCGTTACCGTCAGACGGACGCCCAGCTTATTGCTGCCCAGCAGTTGCGAGTCATAAGTAAGCATACCGGAAAGATTTACTTTATGTTTTAATACCGTAAATAAATTGCTTACGCCCAGCTCAAAGGGCAGCGCGGTCCATTTGCTTTGCTTCCAGTCGTAAGTGCTCTCCAGGGTGGCGTTTAAGGTAAGCCCGCCGCGCAGCGTGTAGGCGCCGAAAGGTTTTATGTATGTCTGCGATATGTCGGAGCGGTCTTTGTGTCCGGCAAAAGACCAAATATGGTTCATCAAAAGCCCTATGGTCCACGGGCCGCGCTGGGTAAGCGCAACGGCGGTCGGCCCTGCGCCCCATTTTTCCGCGCCGAGCAGGGACTCGCTTGCCGTCGGTATATAGAATATCGGCCCCACGCCCCATATTATGCCGTGCTCGGGAGTTTTTGGCGTAAAGAAAAAGCTTTGCTGCAAGTCGCTTATGCCGCTCTGCGACGTCCTGCCGATGATATTATGCTGGTTTACGTAGGCTATTATAGTGCGAGATACCAAATTAAAGTCATCGTTAAACGGCAAAGGGATAACGGGCTGCAAGCGCATTGTATAAACGGTTCCGTCATGCTCGGGGCCCACGTCCCAGTTATAGTTATTTTGCAGCGGCACGTTTATTAAACTTGCCACGGGATTTTGCAGCGTTTTTGCCAAATCCTCGTTTGACATATTTTCAGCCGCTGGAGCGCAAGTTGGGAAGGCCAAAAGCAAAGCGGCAATTAAAGTTTTTATTTTCATAAAAATCTCCTTTAAGTTTAACTTATAGTCAAATTATATCTTAAAAATATGCGCGCGGGACATTTTTTTAGTACGGAAGCGACGCGCTTTAATCAAACAAAAATATTTAAAAAATTTAACATTCATAAAAAGTTATATAATCCTTTAAGATATTTATTAGTATAATATAATTATAGTAATTAAACTATTTTATATAAGAGAAAGGAGAGAATATGCAAAAAAATAATGTTATAGAGGACTTGATAAAAAAAGCCTTAAATAAGTTGTCTGATGCGTATCAAGGAAAGGGGAATATTATATTTCCGAAGATTAATGATTCCAAGACCAATAAGAAAAAGAAACGTGTTTGCGAGCAAGAAGCTAAAATACTCTTTATTAAAGAGCTAGAGCGTAATAATATTTGTTACTCCGTGGAAGCACCTACTGAAAGATCTTATCGTTTTTCCAGGAATGGTAACAAGATAGATCCTATTATAGATGAAAATAATATAAAAAATGCCGCTAGTATTGATGTTTGTATTCATGATAAAAAAACTGAAAGGAAAGAATGTCTAATAGAGTTTAAGGCTAAGACAAGCGACTTCCATTGCATTACTAAAGACTTTCTAAAACTTTTGCATGATCAAGATGCAGAAACAAATTACTTTGTACAAGTTGTTGAGACCAAGGATGAAAATACCTTTCCTGCTATTGAGAAAAAATATAAAGAAGCTTTAGAATATCTAAGAGATGTTTATAAAAAAGAGAAGCAAAAAAGCTGCTTAAAGATTTTTCTTTATTGTATCAATAATAAAATTGGGAAAAACTTGAGTATTTTTTTTGTTGATGCCGAGGGAAAGCTTTCTTCACAAGACTAAAGTTAGGTTGCCTTTCTGACTTTTCCGTTTGCGGGTTTTAGGACCCGTCCCTTTCTATCTTAAAATTATCCTTTGGCAAGTTGGATATTCCGGTGCGGCGGCTTTATAAAAGGGATAATTTTATGTAGAATTTAATCAGGCGCTATCCTTGCAAAGCTTAACGCAAAACAAAAATAGAAATATTTGTATAAACTAATTATAAGCAAGCTTAAAAAGGGGTTTGTGATGAAAAAAGTTCTCTTATTTTTCGTATGTTCTTTGCTTTGTTTTCCCGCCTTTGCCCAAGACACCGCCGTCACACAGCTTAGCCAAAGCGCGCAAAAAAGCGGCGAGGCGCAAAAAACAACTTCCGCCGATGCGGCCAAAGGTTTAACAAACGCGGCGTTTGCTGACAATCAAAATAATTTATGCCTCTGCAAAGCCAAGGGGCAAAAAGCTTTTGCCTGCCAGTGCAATAATCCTCTTGCAATTTCAGACAAAGAAAAAGATTATCAGAAATATAAAACTTCCGCCGAGCAAGACTTATCGGCCGCTACGGCAGATACTCTTAAAGCAACCGATTTGATAGATGAGCATCCCCAAACAGCCTCCCACATCAAACCCGAAGAATGGCAGGAGCGCAATGCCCAGCATAAGCTTGCAAACGATCCTTTTGCCGTAATGCAGGAAAGTGCGGGAGAGGTTTATGTATCTTCCCAAACCGGCGAGGGCCTCGGCCAAACCGTTGTTAACGAAAAAGCCGCTCGGGCTAACGCTTTTGTGCTGGAAACGTCAAATTATTGGACGCAGGAACACGCCGTTCAAAGCGAGATTGCCGCCGCCCAAAAAGCCGCCTCTTCAAGCAGCGACGGCAGCTCTTTAGAAGATATATTAGGCGGTCTGTTTTTAGGTTCGTCTTTAGGCATAATTTCAGGCGGCGGCGCGGCTTCGGCGGCGCAAAATATTATAAGCGGCGCGGTAAGCGCGACGCTTAACGAAGGCAAAAGTTCTTCTTCCGACGGGAATAATCACGATAAACTATCCTGCGCTTACGCAAGCCAATATCCCGACGTATGCCGCCGCTGCATGCTGGCAGACGGCTGCCCCGCCCACAGGATTGTATTTAGGACAAACCCCGTTATGATAAACGGCCGCGCGCTAAGATGCGGCTGCGAGTAAGCAATTATAAATAAGCAAAAATAAGGAGAGTAAAGATGAAAAACATTTTATTTATTCTGGTTTCCGCCGTTTTTTTAGGGGGATGCGCGGCCCACTCGGTCAATATTAACAGCGCAAAAACGCCGATAATACCGGAAGTTAAAAATCCCGTATCGGTAAATTACAGCTTTACCGCCGCTTCCAATGCGCATACGGCAGGTTCCGTCCTTGCCGATAAATATAAAGCGGAAAAAGCCCCCAATGCCTATATGCGCGAGTCTTATCCCCCCGACTATATTTTGCGTTTTGACATTTATTCCTATAATAAAACAACGGCCGGTTTCGGCTGTTTTCCCGCTATTATCACTTTGGGCATTATCCCCTGTAAAACAGGGACTTATTACGAGGAAATACACCCCGTCTTAGTCAACAATAAAACTAAGCAAGAGACGGCGCTTCCCGTGCAGATGATAAGCGGCAATCAATGGCTGGGCTGGTTTGCGGCTTTGGGGGCGGCCTTTTCGCCTAACGTTTATGTCGGCGGGCACGTCACCAGTTCTTATTTGCAGGACACCTATAAATACGCGGCGGCCGTGGTTTACGACGGCTACGGCGACGCTCGGGAAATAAAATCCAAAATGGCGGAAATTAAGGCCGCCCCCAAAGTATCTTCAGAGGACGCGGACTTCTTTGCAAAATACGCCGTTTCGTTTGAGGATTTTACCGATGTCAAAAATAAAGCGTCTGCTTTGAACGCCTGCCAGGCTATGCATAATATCCTTTTTGAAAATAAGAACAAGCCTTTGTCAAAGGACGCAAAAGCCTATTGGTCGGGGCTTGATTATTATAAAAGCAACTGCCTGCAAAAGGATTTATACAGGGACGATCCGCGCCTTGGCATGACAAGAGAGGTTTTAATTAAAATCGTCGGGGAGCCTGCCCAAACCTATAAACAAAACGACGATACCGAAATTTTGACTTACGAGCGCGTCTTTGACACGGGGCAGGATAAAACCGTAACTTCTTTGGTAACCTTCAGGCTTGATAAAGGCATAGTATCGGAAGTAAAATAAAAACCAAAGAGCTGGTTTTGTTTATAAAGTTTTATAAAAAAATTCCCTAAAAAATAATTTTTTAGGGAATTTTTTGCTTCCGTCAAAAAACTGCAAATTACTCAAGCAAGTTGCTAAATTTACTAAAACTACTTAAACTGCTGTGTTATATCGGCTATAACTTCCTGCGGACCGTAAACGGGCAGCCTTTTTATTTTACCGTCAGCAAGAGGCAGGGCTTTTAAGTCTATCTTAAGCAGGTTTAGGTTGCCGTAAGTATGGTAATACCAAACTCTGTTTGTTAAATCTCTGAAAGAAGTCCATTGCGTGCTTTCGGAGGATATTACATTGCCTTTATCGTCTTTATCCACCGCCATGCCCATTACTATATCAACGCTGTTTGCTATATGTTGCGCAAGGTTAAGCAAAGCGGGCTGATTTTCAACGGGATCGGCAAAATGTATCTGCACGGCAAGGCGCACAAAGCGGCTTGGCGGCGTCAAATCGCCCGGCAGGCCGAACATTCCGCTTCCATGGCCGGTTGGCTGCAACAGGGCCGAGCCGAAAGTCATCGCCGGCGCTTCGCTGTTTTTGAAATAGGTAAAATTGCGCAGATTATTAAGCATGTACGGGAAGTTGGGCGCGTTTGTAATAACGCCGACGGGATTATCGTAGAGATTTAATTTACCGTCTTGGGCTTCTATTACCAAAGAATTACCGGCTGCGTCGTCAACCTCAAAGTGAAGCGGCGTTACCATTTTCATCTCGGGTATATATTGGCCGAACACTTTTACTTCGGCCAGTTTGGCTTTGACGTCGGCAACGTCTTTGCAATTGCCCAAAATCCATGCTATCAGCATGGAATGCGCAAGGGCTTTTTTATGCTCGGAAGGTTTTACTTCGGGCCATTTGGTATTTGCTTCAAACCAAAGACCGCTGACGGCAAGGCCTACTTCGTTCATACCGTCGGCCATAATATTATCCTGATTAAAAGAGGACACGCCCAAATATTTATAAGCGGTTTTCCAGCTTAAGCCCGCTTTATCTTTTTCGGGGGAAGGGCTTGTAATCTCTGTCCCTTTTGGAACGGCCGTTAAAGTGTAGGGCACGTTATAGCCAAACTCCATGGTGCGCGCGCTGATTATAGTGCCGTCCTGCGCTTTTACCATAAAAGTGCTGCAGGCAAATGTTGCAGGCGCGGCAAGAACAAGCGTCAGAAGCGCCGCCGTCGCCGCGTAAATATTTCTTATTTTCATATATAGAACCCCTTTACTGTTTACCGTTGTTGTAAGCGAGTTTGCGATAAAAGAATTATACTAAAAACAAACCGCGCGCGGCGGCCTAAATATTTTACGTCGGGGGAAGCGTTTTGAAAATATAAATTTATGTCGTTAAGCGGTATTTTGCGTTTATAAACAGCAGCAGCGCAACGGAAATAATAATTACCGGCCCGTGCGCTATAAGCAGCACTTTGGGCACGGGCAGTATTTCCATCAATAACGGCATTATAAAGAAGCTTGCGCCAAAGCCGCTTCTTAAGCAGGTGGAACTTAAGCCGAATAATTTTCCGCGCACTTTATCGGGCGAGCGTTGCAGATAAGTATTAAAAAACGTTTGGTAAGAGCCGTCGCCAAAACCCGCAAGACAAGCGGCCGCGCATATAAACCAAAGCAGCTGCGTCTGGACGGTAAGTATCATGCCAAAGGACATAATAGCCGTGCAGGCAAGATATAAATTTTCCGCCTTAAGTTTTGCGGCAAAAGCCGATTTTGTAAGCCAAAAAATGCCTATTATATTGCCTGCGGCCCAAAAAACCTGTATAAGACCGTAAATAAAGAAAGGATTTTGCGGGTTTATCTCCTGCGAAAAAACGGGCCACCCCACATTATGCGATCCGCTTGCAAGCCCGTCTAAGGTTAAAATAAAAATCATAATTGCTATAACCTTAAAATCAGGCAGGGAAAAGACGTCTTTATAATCTTCGCGCATATTTTTGAAAAAGCCTTTTTTGGCAGGGTTTTTATTTTCAGAAGTTTGCTCTTGCGCTGTTTTAGTTTCTTCCGTCTTTATTTTCAGAAGAAGAATTATCAGCCCCGAACTTAAAAACGCCGCAGCGTTTATTATAAAAACCATATCGTAGCCGTTAAAAAGTTCTTTAACGAAAATAGAAATTACGGCCGCAAGGGCTATAACTATATTCCTGCCTCCCATAAGGACGGAGTTTGCTTTTATGGTGGTGTCGGAATTTAGGATTACCGGCACGGCCGCGCTTAAAGCAATTTCCACCACGCTTGTAAATACGCCTATGGCAAACATGGCAAATATAAGGTAATATGGCACAATTTTATTTGGCAGAAAAATCATTATAAAAATGCAGACGGCCAAAATAAAATCGGAGGAGAACATCAGCCTCTTCCTGTTCATCTTATCGGCCAGCTGGCCTATGTAAGGCGAAAACAGCATGCCTGAAAGCACCCTTATTCCAAGCAGCGCGCCCACCCACGCGGGGGAGCCCGTTATTTCCAAAACAAAGATATTTACGACTATCATATTAAGGAAAGTGCCAAAAGTGGCCGTAAGTCTGGCTATGGTCAGAATATAAAATTCTATCGGCAGGGGGGCGGGTTTTTCGGCGGGTGTCATTTTGTTTCCTTATACTGCGAAAGTTTTTAAGTTATTTATATTGCGCCGTGCGCAATAGGACTTTTTTACTTTCGCCGCTTGATTTAGAACAATGGATTTATTATATCAATGTTCTTCGGTTTTTAGCAATACAAATTTAGGCCCGCGCGCGTCGGGAAAATGAGTTGCGGGGCAAAAACTTCCCCGCGATAATTTTTATCGCGGGGAAGTTTGTCAAAAGCGCGTCAGAATTTTGCGCCTCAACGCATATTAAGCCGCCGAAAAGACATCGCGTAATTTTTAATGCGCGCAAAAGCGTCGTCATTTTCGGCATTATCAACGGCAAGTTTAAGATAAGCCTTAAAAGAAGACAAATAAATGGGCGTCCTAAGCGTTCCTGTGCTTCTTTTGTAACCTTGGGAAGAATGCATCTCAAGCGCGTAGTGGGTAATTTTAGTCTCAACGTATTTAGGCCCGTCCATGCGCGAGAAGGCTGAGCCTCCCGCAACTATATCTTTGCGCACCGTTACGGTTTTTATAATGCTTATTTTAGAAATGTCTTTTGGCTCTATGTTTTTTCCTTTCCACAAAAAACGGCTTTCGCACAAATCTTTGTTAAGGTTGATAAAGGAGATGATGTCTTCTTTTCCTTTAATGTCATAAACATACTTTTTAACTTCGTCTTTTAGGTTTGTAAGTATGTTTATATTGCGGGCGGGTGTTTTCTTAAGCGTCTGTTTTGTATAGACAAGCTCAAAGGGTTTATCCTGCGCTCGGCAATCTGCGCCAAAGCCTGCAAGCAGCAGGCAAAGCGCGGCGGTAGTTATTATTTTCTTGTTCATTTTTGCCTCCAAATGTTAGGCACGCCTAACATTTATAGTATAACAAAAAACTTTTTATTATGCAAATTTAATTTCAGATTAGACATAGGGTTTTAGGTGTCAAGCCAACGGCGCGTCTGCTCCGCGCGCACTATTTCCGTTATCAATTAAGGCCGTCTTTGCCAAGGCTACGACGTGGATTGCCGCGCACAAAAACGACACTAGTTTATAACTACAACAATATAAACCCGCGCGTAGTTCCTGCTGTTTAACCGAAGAAGTGAAGCTTGGACGTTGCGGGTATAAGCTCATTTGCATATGGCGCGCCGTTGGCGCGCGCTGTTGTTAACTAGGCCGTCTTTGCGCGAGGTGAGCGCAGCGAACGCTCGGAAGCAACCTTCCACCATGCAGTAAATCGGAAGGTTAATAAAGAGCTAAAAGACAATGGCAAACGACGACAGAATAATTGAAGATTGCTTCCGAGCGCTCGCCCGTCTTCGCTGAAGCTACGACGTGGCTTCGCCTCGCGCAAGGACGGCACTTTATTTATAACGACAACAACAAAAAACAGCGTGCTGTTTCTTCTGTTTAATCGAAGAAAACGAAGTTTGGCATTTGCTTTGCTTAGCTTATTTGCCAAGGGTGCGCCCAAGCGCACAACCAAAAAATCTGCTGTTTAACTGGAAAAAACGAAGTTTGGCATTTGCCTAATTTAGCTATTTTGCATATGGCGCGCTGTTGGCGCATTTTTAGCAGCGCGGGGACGATGCCCAAAAAATTGCAATTAAGTATTAGTGCGAATAATAAGATACTAGTTTCTAATTTGACTGCGGTGTCAAAAAAGAAAAAAAGTTGACTGAAAGGGGGATTTATGCTATAATTTTTTTTGAGCACACTATGTGCTCAAAAACTGAGAGGATAAAACATGGCTTACTCAAAGGGCGTAAAACTGGCGGACAAAACTTCAAAACGGATTATTAAGACCGTTAAGAATATGGTTTACAAGGAAGGCGCTTCCTCAATTACCGTCAGCCGCGTCATTAAAAAACTTGGCGTCAGCAACAGGATATTTTACAACCGTTTCCAAAACATAGAGGAAGCGCTGCTTGCCGTTTCGCAGGAAATAATAGACGAAATGCGCGTTTGCATCATAAAACCCTATAACCCCAAAGATGATTTTTACAAATATCTTTTAGGGGTGGCGCGCTCAGTCTTAATAAAAACTTACGAAGTTAAAAAATCCTTCAGCGACTATATGTTTAACAACGATATTATAGACGAGAGCAATAAAATCTGGTGGGTAGGCCGCATACACAAACTTTTAACTTACGGCATAAAAAATAAATATATAAAACCTCTTAAAGAGGAAGACTTCAGTTACGGCGTTTGGTGTTTCTGCCGCGGCTTTAACGTGGACGCCATTAAAAGCAGGCTTGAACTTAAGGCGGCCTTAAAGATTTTTGATATGACTTTCGGCGCGCTTATTGAAGGCATAAAACTTAAAAAATAAAACTTAGGAAATAAAACCTAAAAAAAGCTAAAAAAGTTTTCAGTACGGTATATTACGGAGGAGAAATGAAGAAAAAACTGACAGCAATATCCGCAACTCTTTGCGTATGCGTTTTATCCCTTTTAGGGCAAAATGCGTTTGGCGCGGGTTTCGGTCTTTACGAGTACAGCCCCAGAGGCAACGCTATGGGCGGCGCGGTTTTGGCCGGCGAGGCGGAGCCTGCTTCCATAGCCTATAACCCCGCGCTTATAACGAGTCTTGGCGGAGTGCAGGCCCAGGCGGCCGTTACCGCAATAACAGTAGACAGGGTTAGAGTTGAGTTTGCGGGCGAAACAAGCAGCCCCGATAAAGAGTGGTGGTTCCTTCCCGACTTTTATTATACTCAGCAGTTAAACGAAAAGTGGTTTGTGGGCCTCGGCGGGTTTACGCGTTTTGGTCTTTCGGGCAGATATCCCGACAGAACATGGGCCGGCGCGCAGGCGGCAAATCACGGCTTATACGACGTGGGCATAGAGTCCTTTTCAATACAGCCCACTTTAGGCTATAAGGTTACGGAGAATCTTTCCGCCGCTATTGCCCCCGAAATTATGTACTTTAAGTTTTGGGAAGGCACGCGCGTTGCGGCTAATACCGATATGGACGTCAGCGGCGACAGCTGGGCTATGGGCGGCTCTTTAGGCGCGTTTTATCAGGCTAACGACCAAGTCAGTTTCGGCGCGGTTTACAGGCACAGAATAAAACAGCACTTAAAAGGCACTTCTTCGGTAAGCGGCGCTTTAGCCCCTTATATGACGGCATATAACACCAACGCAAGCGGTGCGGTAACTTTGCCTGCGCAGCTTGGGCTGGGCGTTGCGGTAAAACTTTCCCCCGCGGTTTTGCTTGAGTTTAACTGGACAAACATTTTCTGGTCCAGCTTTGACGAGCTTACCATTAATTTAGACGGCGTAGGCTCTTCCACGTCTAAAAAAGAGTGGAAAGACACTTACAGAATAGGCTTTGGCATAGAGTACGCCGTTTCAAAAAGAGTCAAACTCAGAAACAGCTATATCTTTGACAAATCCCCGATAAACTCCGACTATATGGACGTTATAGTCCCCGTGGACAACAGACATATAATAGGTATGGGCGTCGGCGTTGATTTGGGCAAAGGATTTTATTTGGACTTAGGTTATAACTTGCTTCTGTCCGAAGGCAAAAGCGGTGTTTCCGAAAGCGGCATTCCCGTGGAGTATGGAAACGGGGTAACGCATTTGAGTTCGGCCGGAGTAAGGTATAAATTCTAAGAGATGCGGCAGTAAGCGTTAGAAAAATAACGGCGTATTTATTACGCCGTTATTTTTTTGCGTCCGCGTTGCAGTTAAGTCTTATTGTAAAGATATTTTTGCCGTCTTCGTAGGAATAACCCGCGTAATCCATAATGCGCTTTACCATCAAAACGCCGAGGCCTCCCAAAGGTCTTTGGTCGGCGGGGAGGGATATATCGGGCTCTTCTTTCTCAAGCGGATTGTATTTAAGGCCGTTGTCAATAAATTTTATTTCTGCGTTTTTATAATGCGGGAGAGAAAATTTAATTTCAACCTCTCCGTTATCCTGCGGCGGGAAGGCGTAGCGGCAGATATTTGTAAATATTTCTTCGCTTGCGATAAAAATTTTTGTCTTAAAATCCTGCGCGACGCAGGCTTCGTCCAAATGCCCCTCAAGCCAGGAGAGGACTTTATGAAGCTGCTCAATTTTTGCGGGAAAGATTATCTGCTTTTGCGCCTGTTCGGCGCCGTTAAACTGCACGGCAAGCATAGTGATATCGTCGGCCTGCTCGGCCCCCTGCGCAAACGCGTCAACGGAGGTTTTTATATGGCCCAGCAAAGCGCGCATATCGGCGTTTTGGGTTTCTTTTTCGTTTAAGGCTTTTTGCAGGTTTTCTTCGCCGAAGAGTTCTTCTTTTTTATTTGCCGCTTCGGTTACGCCGTCTGAGTATAAAAACACGGCGTCGCCTTTTTCCAAGGTATAAGAGCAGCTTTTATAGGAAACTTCGCCCATAATGCCAAGGGCAATATTAGTCGGCGTTTTTATATATTCAAATGCGCCGCCGCGTTTTTTTATCAAAGGCGGATTGTGGCCGGCGTTGACGCAGGCAAGCTCCCCCGTGTTTATGTTTAGGAAGGCAAGAAAAGCGGTTACAAAGAGGTTTTGCTCGTTATCCTGGGCAAGCTGTTTATTTGCGCTTGCAAATATTTCAGCGGGGCTCATACCTGTCTGCATAAGGTTTTTAAGAAGGGTTTTTGTGGTCATCATAAACAGCGCGGCCGGTATGCCTTTGCCGGAAACGTCTGCCACTAAAAAGGCCAAATGCTCTTTATCAACAAAAAGGAAATCGTAAAAATCCCCGCCGACTTCGCGCGCTGGCTGCATGGAAGCGTAGATATCAAAATCTTTCCTCCCGCTGTAAGGCGGCAGCACTTTTGGCAGTACCGATTCCTGTATTTCTTTTGCAAATTCCAGCTCGCGGTTTAGGCGGGCCGCAGCCTCGGCGATAGCTTTTTTAAGCGCGCTCACGGTTGAATTTATGCCCGCCGAGAGCGAAATAAATTCCTTTGAGTTTGCGACGTTTACCTGCTCTTCCAGGTTGCCGCCCGTGATTTTGGCGAGAGAGTAATTTATTTTATCAATCCCCGATATCGCAATTTTTTGCACCAAAAAAGAAATTAAGGTAAACACAAGAATAAAAAGAATTACGTTTACAAAAATTATTATATGCATGACGGAGCTGCGCTCGGCGTACATTTCTTTCTCGGGCAGGAGGCCTAAAATAGTATAGTCCCGCCAGAGCACGGCAATGCCGTTATAATCCTGCCCGTCCAGCTCCGCGGCAAAGACGGGGGGGCGTATTTGCGCAAGATTTTGCAGGGTTTGCTTATCCTGCGCGCTGTATATTTTTTCCTTAATTCCGTAGGAAAGTATTTTGCCGTCTTTTGCTATTATTATGCTTCCGCCTTCGCCTATCCTAAAGGCGCCGGCGATGTTTTTCACGTCGGCAAGTTCCAGCGCTTCTTTCAGCCGCTGCGGCCTTAGGCCCACCTGCACTATGCCTGTTCTGTCTTTTCTTGCCACGCCCGCGTACTGGAAGAACCCTCCGTCTTTTGCGCGTTCTCTGGGCTCTTGCACCAGCTCAAAGGAAGGGTTTTTCAGCGCTTCCATAAATTGGCCCGATTGTTCCGAAGAGCCCATAAAAAACCCTTCGTAATCCTGCGGTATGGAGGCGCGCAAAACGCCGTTTTCGTCGGAAACATGCACTTCGTCTGCGTCTAAGAGCAGGCGCGTTTCTTCAAGCAGTTTGCGGTCGGTAAGTATTTTTGGGTTATCTTCAATTAGTTTGGCAAAAACTCTTGCCTTTAATAAGGAAACGGAATTTGTGGCCTGCGTTATTGTTTCAAGATTATGTTCGGTTATCTTAAGCTGGTTTATGACGTCTGCTATTTTAAGGCGCACAAGCTCCAGCGAGGTTTTGCGCGCCTGCCGTGTCTGCACTGCGTAAGACAGCGCAAACATCACTATAAACGCCGAGGCCACAAAAACAAACAGCCATTTTTGAAAGGTCCGTTTCAAGGCGGTTCCCCTTTGCGTTAAATCAGATAAAAGTCAGTATTTTATCAAAGCCGCTTATTTCAAAAACTTTCATTACCGAAGGGGAGGCGTTGGCTATCTTCATAGTTATGCCTTTCTCGGCGGAGGTTTTATGCGTTTCAAGCAGCACGCGCAGCCCCGCGCTTGAGATATAGAGAAGTTCCTTAAAGTCAAAAATAAGTTCGTCAATATTTTGCGTTGTTTTCGTAATTTCCGATTTGAGCTGCATGGAAGTAATGGAATCTATTCTCCCCTCAACGGTCAAAACAAGCGATTTAATGATTTGCATAAATTCCTCCTGCGGCGTTTAAGCCTTTTCTTATTATAGCAACTTTTTCCCCTCTGCGAAATGCTTTTTATGGCTTTGACGCCTGGATATTGCCCGCGCGCATCTTCGCGCGCGCGGACGGCGCGGCTATAAGGCTATAATTTGTATAATAATAAATATGAACTTTCAAGATATTATACACTCTCTGGAAACTTATTGGAAAAAACAGGGCTGCCTTGTAATCCAGCCTTATGATTTGGAAAAAGGCGCGGGCACTTTTAATCCCGCGACGTTTTTCGGCTCGCTTACGGCAAAGCCCGTAAGCTGCTGCTACGCGGAGCCCTGCCGCCGCCCCGCCGACGGCAGATACGGGGAAAATCCAAACCGCCTCGGCAAATACTATCAATTTCAGGTTATCTTAAAGCCCGCGCCGAAAAATGTGCAGCAGATGTACCTTAACTCTCTTAAAGCGCTGGGTTTGGACCCCAAAAAACACGACGTGCGCTGGATAGAGGACGATTGGCAGTCCCCCACTTTAGGCGCAAGCGGCGTCGGCTGGGAGATTTGGCTTGACGGCATGGAAATCACGCAGTTTACTTATTTCCAGATGATGGCCGGCTATACTCTAAAACCCATTACCGCCGAAATTACTTACGGCCTTGAGCGCATTGCGATGTACTGTCAAAAGAAGGATAATGTCTACGACCTTATGTGGAACGACAATGTCACTTACGGCTCGCTCAGACAGGAAGAAGAGAGGCAGTTTTCCCACTATAACTTTGAAGAGGCCGACGTTAAAGAACTCTTCCGCCTGATAGAAGAAAACGAAAACGCCTGCAAAGAGCTTTGCCAAAAAGGTTTATATCTGCCCGCTTACGACTGCGCGATGCGCGTGTCGCACTCTTTTAACACGCTTGAGGCGCGCGGGGCTATATCTGTTTCCTCGCGGACAAATATCATAACCAAAATAAGAACTCTTGCAAAACTTTGCGCCGCGCAGTATCTTAAGGCGCACGAGGAGGCCTCTTTATGAAAACGGCTCTCCTTGAAATCGGTCTTGAACATCTGCCGGCAAGATTTCTTCTGCCGACCTTAAAACAGCTTGAGGAAAATGCGTCGTCTATTTTGCAAAAGCATAATCTCAAATATGTTTCTCTGCGCGCTTTTGGCACATACAGGAAACTTGCCCTGGAGGTAAAAGAACTTGCCTCCAAAGCCGAAGATATACAAAAAGAAGTCAAAGGCCCGCCGGCTAAAATGCTGAAAGATGAAAAAGGCGCTTTTACGCCTCAGGCCTTGGGTTTTGCCCAGAAAAACGGCGTTGCCGCCAAAGATTTGCTGATACGGGAAACCGACAAAGGCCCTTTTATCTATGCAAACGTGATAATCAAAGGCGAGAGCGCGCTTAAACTGCTTCCGTTCATTTTTACGGAACTTGTAAAATCCCTTAATTTCCCCAAAAATATGACTTGGGAAGACGGCGGTCTGCACTTTGCCCGTCCGATACGCAGCCTGCTTGCGCTCTACGGGGATAAGATAATTCCATTCACCGTCGCCGAAGTTAAAAGCGGCCGCGCGACGCACGGTTTGCTTTCTTTTGGCAATAAACCCATTGCGGTAAAAGAGCCCGCGGCCTATATCCCTGCGCTTAAAAACAATGTCCAGCCGATATTGGCCCAAGTGCAGGAGAGACGCGAAGCTTTGCTTAAAAGCCTGCGCGCCTGCGCGCGCGCTTTAGGTTACAAAGCAGACGAGGACGAAGCTTTGATAGAAGAAACAGTCTGCTTTACCGAGTATCCCGTGGCTTTAAGCGGGGATTTTAGCACTAAATTTTCAAGTCTTCCCAAAGGACTTATAACCACGGTCCTAAAAAAGCAGTTAAAGATGTTCCCCGTCGCCAATGAAAAGGGCGTTTTGCAGCCGCATTTTATAGCGGTCCGCGACGGCGTTTCAGACAACCAGAACGAAGTCGGCGTCGGCTTCAAAAATGTTTTAACGGCGCGCTTAAGCGACGCCGTTTTCTTTCTTGAACAGGACCTTAAAACGGGGCTTGAAGCTATGCTCCAAAAGCTTAAGACAATTACTTTTATTGACGGCGCGGGCACAATGTTTGATAAAACTTTACGCGTGCAAAAAATATCGGCCGAAATTGCGCGTAAATTAAATTTAAGCGGGGAGCAAAAAGAAAATATTGCAACAGCCTCTCTTTGCGCTTACGCCGATTTGGCAAGCGCGGTCGTCTACGAATTTCCCGAGTTACAGGGTTATATGGGCGGCATTTACGCTTTGCGCGGCGGGCAAAATCCCGCGGCCGCAAAAGCTGTGGAGGAGTTTTATTTGCCTTTAAGCGCCTCTTCTTCTTTGCCGCAAAGCGTTGAAGGGCGCGTTATAAGCCTTGCGGGTAAACTAGATACTTTGGCGGCCAATTTTGCTTTGGGCCAGATACCCAGCGGCAGCGAAGATCCTTTTGCTTTAAGAAGGCAGGCCGTCGGCGCGCTTAGGATTATATGCGAGAGCGGGTGGGACGTTAAGCCCTCTGCACTGCTTGCTTTTGCGTGGGGGTTTTTGCCTAAAAAAGACGAAAATAATTATCAGGCTTTGCGGGATTTCTTTTGGCAGCGTATGGAAACTTTATTGCAGGAACAGGGCTCTGCCGGCGATGAAATCCTTGCCGTTGAGATACATAAAGACCGTTCCTGCGGGGAAATTTTTGCCGCCGCGCGCGCTTTAGGCGCAGCGCGCAAAAGCGAGCTTATGGTCTCTTTGGGCGAGGCGGCAAAAAGGGTTGGCAATATCTTAAAGAAGTCCGCCGCGGCGGAAGGCAAAATACGCGCGGAGCTTTTCCAAACAAAACAGGAAAAGGCGCTTTTTGAAACCGTGGTAAAAACTGAGGCTGAAATTTCCTCAAAATTAGACTATAATATAACTGAGAAAAACTGCGAGGAAGTTTTTAACGCTTTACTTGCCCTGTCTTCCCCGTTGGAGAGTTTTTTTGAAAGCGTTATGGTTAACGATAAAGACCAAACCCTGCGCAGCAACCGTCTTGCTTTGCTGCAAAAAGTTAATTTACTGCTTACCGCAAAAGCGGCGGATTTAAGTAAATTGCAAAAAGGAGGCAGACTATGAAAAAAACGTTTTGTGAAGTTAAAAATAAAAAAGGCATGACTCTGATAGAAGTTATGGTGGTCATGATAATAATAGCCGCTATGGTCGCCATGGCCTACCCGTCCTATTTAAGCGCGCTTGAAAAAGCCCGCGCGACGGAAGCCGTAAAAGTTATTGCCAATGTGATTGCCGCCCAGGCCAAATACCGCGGGGAAGAGCATGAAGGCGCCGATACTTCTTTTGAAGACACAGGATATGCAAGAAATTTTAAGGCTTTGGACGTGGAAATTACCGGTAAAGACAAAACTGTGGGAGCAACCAAAATAGAAAACGAAGGCCAAACCCTTGACACCGCCAATTTCATATACCAGCTTACGGAATCTTTCATCAGCGCCGAGTCAAAAAGCCATAGTTATGATTATCTTCTGAATGGTAAATACGCCACAGGCGAGGTTTTATGCATAGTGCAGAATGAGGACGACGGCGGTAAAAAAGTTTGTGCGTCGCTTGGCAAAAGAGTAGCGGGCAGCCCTTCCGAATTTAGGATTGAGTAAAATCCCCGCGTTTTGACGCGCTGGGCCGAAATATAAACATTTAGATAACCATTAGCGTACGATTTAATACAAGGCAAGACTATCTCTTGCCTTGTATTTTTTATAGAATTAAAATAGGAGAGTGCGTGCCAAAAAAATTTCTGAGGCTTACTTTCGCGGGCTGCCTGCTTTTTAACAGCCTTAATTTAAGCGCCTTTGCGCAGGAATTACCTGCGCAGGCGCAGTTTGTTTTGCCCGAGAAAACACTTGCCCCCGCCCAAGAAGTCCCACAGCCTACGCAGCCGGAGCCCGAAGCTGCCGCTTGGCAGCCTGCTGTTTATCCCGCCCAAAATAAGGCTGAAGAATATCCGTTTTCGGAAGAAAAATCCCGCGCCGGCTTTAAGCTTTTTGAACCTTCGCGTTACGAATTTTTGAAAGACGATACGCCCCTTCTTCTGCCGCCAGCGCGGGAGGAAGGCATAGAAAGCCGGGAGGAAGAATATTACCGCTACTCGCGCGCGTATCTTGAGAATATTATGCGCGGCGTTGAGGGCGGCGTTGAAGTGCAGGAGAAGGGCCTTGAGTATATGGAGCTTTTGAACCCTTCTCTTTTGCTGCCTGTTTACGGCACCACTATTTCGCTTACGGGGCGCAAGACTTTCGGTCTTAAATACGACGTAAAAAAATATAAAAACTCTGGCACGGTAATAGATAAGAGCTACAGCAACCTTGACTTTGAGCAGGAAATGCAAATGAAGGTGCAGGGCAAAATAAGCGACAGAATTTTTGTTGATATTGACTATGACGACCAAAGGGAAGACGCCCAAAACATTTCTGTCGGATACCGCGGCAAGGGGGAGGAATTTGTCCAAAGCGCGGATTTCGGCGATATAGAGTTATCTTTGCCCGGGACGGAATTTGTTTCCTACAGCAAGCAGGTTTTCGGCGCTAAGATGCATATGAAGTACGGCGGGGCAAACTTGCGTTTAATAGGCAGCTCCAGCAAAGGCGAAAGCAGAAGCAAGCAATTTAAGGGCGACAGCGTTTTTGAAACCGTTACCTTAAAAGACATACAATACACCAGGCGCAAGTATTACGATTTAACTTTCGGCTGCAATATAAAAGGCACTTCGGTGCCGTGCGATCCCGCGTGGCAGTACTCCATAGTAAACGGGACGGAAAAAATTTATTTAGACGACCATACGACCACCGGCTATCAGTACGCAATGTCCGTAAACGATATGGCGGTGCCGACGTCATATTACCCCTCGGACGGCGGCACGGCGGCTTTCAAGCTTTTGACGCGCGGCGTTGATTACAGTGTGGACTATAATAACAACATCATAATATTCACTTCGGCGCGCGCCGATACGGACGTAATAGCCGTTAATTATAAGAACTCCCAGGGCGTTTGGGCCGCCGGAAGCGAGGACGGCACCCCTAAGATAATAAAAACCTCCGGCGACAGATATATTGCCGATACCAACGAAGTCGGATACCGCTTAGAGATAAAACGTTATTATAATATCGGCACGCAGCAAATTACGCGCGACGACGGGCAGGGCAACTTTATCTTAAAACTGCTTGAGTCCGACGGCAAAGAAGTTTGCTCCGCCGACGATACCCGCGCATTCTGCCAGCATACGGTGGATTACGATAAAGGCACTTTTCTAATTGCGGGCAGGTTTCCCGACCAAAACAATTATAACACCACGCCTTCTTCTGCGGCAAACAGGAATTTCTTTGTGCAGTTTACGTCTACCGTCAAAACTTATTTTCTGGAGCCCGATATAGTAGTCCAGTCCGAAAAAGTAACCGTAAACGGCGCGACAATGGCAAGAAATAAGGATTATTACGTTGATTATTCCTCGGGTTTTATTACTTTTTACAATAATGATTTGATAGGTTCAAACAGCGTTATAGACGTATCTTACGAAGTTTCCTCCGGCGGAACCGGCGACAGCATGCTTTTGGGCAGCAGGTTTAATTATGACTTTACAAAAAATATTTCCGTCGGTGCCAGCGTCTTAAATCAGGGCAGCACAAAACCGAACCGCGCTCCCAACGTAGGCAGTCTGCCTTCCAATCTTACCGTTATGGAAACGGATTTTAAGGCAAAAGACGTGGAAGTTGCAGACGGCGTGAAATTGAGCCTCGGGGCCGAGGCCGCCGAAAGCAGAAAGAACGAAAACCTCTTTGGCTACGCCCTTATAGATAACCTTGAGGAAACAAAAGTTTACGTAAAAGCCTCCACCGTCTTCAGCGATTGGAAGATAGCCTCCAACCCGACGGTAGGCGCTACTTTCTTTGACGCGGTAAAATGGGATTCCCAGTCCATTCCTCTACTTGAAATCAATAAAAACGCGGCCGCCTCTTCCGAAGACAAACAGAATGTTTTGGTAATAAATTATGATTTTTCCATAGCCGAAGACAAAGGCTACGGCCAGGGCTCCACCGATCCGCGCGACGAGGTATCCATAGTTTACCCCTTAAGCAACGCGGGCGTTGACCTCAGCGAAAAAACCTTGCTGGAACTTTCTATGCTCGGCGAGGAAAACGGCCCCCAAATCAATATTTCCTTCGGTTCTTTAAGCGAAATGTCCGACGAGTACGAGTATAACGGCCAAATCCCCTATGTGCCGCCGGGTTTTGAAGTCGGCAATATAATACCGACGTGTAGCAAATATTATTCCGTGCTGGTGGCCAGCGTTCCTAAGACGGAAGATTTGCACTGCAACGGCGCTTTGACGGCGGGCGACGACGTCGGCTGGGTATTTGTCAACCCCGACGGCACTTGGCAGAGATACAATCCTTTTGCAAACAATGTCTACAATAAAATGCCGCAGCCAAACGGCATAATAGATACCCAGGACTTAAACGCAAACGGTTTATTGGACTCCTACGACGCCTCTTCCGGAGGGGATTTCGGGTTTGCCTCCACCGACGGCACTAATATTTTTGACGATCCCGCCCTTGCCGGCAATACGATAAACTATACGGGGTGGAAACAGTTTCAGCGGGAGGTTGACTTCAGCAGTAATCCCGACCGCTGGAGCGCCATTAAACAGGTGCGCATTACGCTCAAAAGATCGCCCACAGGCCATAGCAAAGGGCAAATCAAAATTGCCAATTTAGCCGTAAGCGGCAGCACGTGGCAGCCGCTTGACAGCGACAGTAAAGAACTTCTTACCTACGGCATTAACAACGAGGATAACCCTGGAGAATATAAACCTATTTTCAACGACACTGGCGACGGCGGCGAAGTGTTCAGGGAACTTTACGGTTCCATAAGCAATATCCGCACCGAAGACGGCGCCAGCGTAGTAAAAGAACAGTCTTTGGCTTTGCAGTATGATTTCTCCCAAACGGCAAATACGGAGATTTACGTTCAGCAGAACTTTACCGCTATGGATTTTTCCCAGCACAAGCAGTTTAGGTTTTTGCTTTATAATCCCGGTCCCGCCGACGCCGATACAAAATTTTTCCTGCGCATAGCTACCGACGATAGCAATTACAGCGAAGTAGAAATCCCCCTTGATTTCAGCGGCGCCTGGCACGTTTACAGCCTTAAAATGATAGACACTAACGACGACGGCGTGCCCGAGCGCTGGGAAAGCAACTCAAAATACGACGCTTCGGTTGCCAACGAAGGCTATCTTAATTACAAACGCATAAGCACGATAAAAGCGGGAGTAAGAAACGAAAACGACGCTTCGGCTTCCGGCACTGTCTGGCTGGACGATATTTTCCTGACCGACAGCGTTACCACGGTCGGCCGCGCGTATATGGGCGAGGCCAAAATAGCAGTTGATAACTGGCTTGAGGCGGGCGGCAAAGTCAAGTATATGGACGATAAATTCCAGACTCCCGTTTCGGTTTCAACGAAGCAAAAAAACACGCAGCAGGATTATTATCTTAAATTTAACCGCATAAAAACGCTGCCTGTGAGCGCGACTTATTATAAATCAAACACCGTTACGCCCGACGTTTTAAGCTATGACACCACTAACACCGTGAGCCTGCTTGACGCCGGCGAGGTAAACCGCGATAAAGGTTCGGTAAAGGCCGAGTATGTAAAGCCCTCCGTTCCGCGTCTGGGCGCGGAGTACAGTTTTGAAAACGCCTCTTACAGCGAACTTGAGAGAAACGACGCCAAACAAACTTACAGCGCAAGCTTAAATTATTCCCCCGCGGCAAAAGAGCCTTTGCTGAAAAATATCAGCGCAGGCGCAAGTTACGCGACAACAAAAATTGACTACAGCGACGCAAAGAGCCTCTCAAGTTCAAGTTATTACGATACTAAAGAGAACGCGCAAAGCTATAATCTCAAATTTTCTTTTATGCCCTGGGTAGGCACTTCTTTAGTGCCCTCCTACAGCCTTACCCTTGCCGACGAAGACCGCCATTATTACGACAGTACGGCTGCGGCATTTCGCAATAAGAAGTATGATAAATACGCCTCCCAGACGGCGGGTTTTACCGCTGTTGTGCGCATTGCGCCGTGGCTTGCGCCTTCTGCCTCCTATAACGTGAGCATAAAAGAAAACAATAATTTAAGCCAAACTACCTTTACTTCCAATCAGATAGTTTATCCTTTGGACATCGGCACGGTTAAAAGCGTTACGCGAAGCGCAAACGGCAGCATTTCCTTATCCTTAAACGGCAAAGATATTTTTAAGAACTCAAAACTTTTATCAACGTTTTCGCTCTCGGGCAATTATAAGCTGCAGGACGGCGACAGCTGGGAAAACGTGGACGCCTCCGAAAATATGCTGGACCGCCTGTGGCTTCGCAGTTCCCTGGGGTTAAAGAGCCCCTATACCTACCGTAACAGCCTTACCCTGCGCGATACTTACAGCGCAAGCGCGCGCTGGTCCCCGTTCAAAGAATATTCTTTTGAAGGCGCCATGAGGCCCGTTAAGACAATTTCGCTTATAAGCAATTTTTCTCTGGGATATCAAACGTCTGAAACTTTGAGCACCGGCTATAAAACGCGCAGTTCCACCCTGCCGGATATGGTCTTTTTCATAGACGAGCTGGAAAAACTTTTTACGGACAGCAGCCGGGTTCTTAGCGGTACCAATCTTAAACTTAAATATAATCTTACCGATAATGAAACAATAGGCGCGCAGGATAAAAGGGACGTTTCTTACGGCGGCGATTTCCGCTTTGTTTTTCTAAACACCTTTGACACCACGCTAAGCTATACGCGCCAGACTATGGATAAAAACGATTTGACGGCTAACGCCATGCTGGAAAATTATCTGCGGCGCGATTTTTCCGCGCAGACTTCTTTCAGTTATAACAAAGTGCGTTTTACGCCAAAAATAACGTATCTCTTTGACACAAAAAGCCAGACGGGCGACGTGCTTGTAAGCCGTGTGGAGGAAATTGCGCCGAGCCTTAATATAAGGGCGGATTTCAATCTGCCTTTCAGCCTTGCCCTGCCTCTTATAAGCCGCCAGTATCTTATGACAAACCGCGTGGTCTGGAACACCACGTTTACTTATTCCCGCCGCCGCTCTTATACGGTGGAAGAAAATAGAAATCTCTATAACATCACCACAAATTTTGATTATGAAATTTCAAAAAACCTGCGTCTTACTTTAACGGCCGCTTTTGAAAAATTTGACCATCTTTACGTTGAGGAAAATTCTTATATAGCCTATAACGTCGGCACGCTGCTCACTTTGCAGTTTTAGCGCGCGGCGGGGTAAGAGTATGAAGAGATATCTAAACGCGGTAAAAAATTTTATTTTGTATATACTGCTGCCCAGAACCTGCTTTTGCTGCGGCAGAGATATGGCGCGGGGCGACGATAATTTGCTTTGTCCCTCCTGCAGGGCAACCCTTAAGCCCATAGAAGATTTATGCTGCCTGCGCTGCGGCCTGCCGCTTAAAGACGGCGGCGCGCACTGCCATAACTGCAAAGGCTCAAAGACGGAGGGTTTTAGATGTTCTTTTATCCGCTCTTCCCTGGAATTTACGCCCGCCTCGCGCGCTTTGGTGCATGCCTTAAAGTATGAAGGCTATATAAATATTGTTCCGTTTTTTACAGCGCTTATGCATAAGACATATCTTAAAAATCCGCAATATTTTGAGGCGGATTTTCTTGTCCCCGTGCCTATACATAAAAGCAGACTTAAAGAGAGAGGTTTTAATCAGGCGGAACTGCTTGCCTTCGGGCTCAGCTCCCTGAGCGATATCCCATGCCTTGACGTTTTGGCAAGAGAAGTAAAAACTAAATCACAAACTTCTCTAGATAAAAAGGGCCGCCTGGAAAACGTAAAAGGCGCGTTTTCGTGCAAGGATAAGAATTTGGTTAAAGGCAAAGCGGTTATCTTAATTGACGATGTCTGCACAACGGGAGCCACTTTTGAGGAATGCGCGCGCGTTTTGAAACAAAACGGAGCAAGAGAGGTTTTGGCTTTAAGCGCTCTGCGGGAATAAAACGCGGCGGCGCAAAATAACTAAATAACGCGCCGCCGCTTGAAATCTTAGAAGGCTATTGTTTATTTTTTTGTTTCGGAGTCCATTTTTTCCTTAGCTTTTTTGAAGAGCTCGTATTTTGAGGCGTGGTCTAAAAACTGGCTCCAGTCTTCCTGGGAGAAATCATACTTCTTCATAATATATTCCGCCGCTTTATCATAGGAGTTTAACTCGGGGGAATTTCTTTTATAGTAATCCTCCATAATTATGTATTCCTGTGCGACGGCGACGGCGGCCTCCTGATGTTCGGGGGAAATTTCTTCCGCGGCGGCGGGCTGTGCGGCGGCGTTTTCTTCGGGGGTTTCTTTTTCCGTTTCGGTTTGCTCTTGTTTCGTTTTTACATTTTTATCCTCACCCGAAGGGAGCGCGCGGTAGTGCAGGATAAGAAATATTGATAAAATTACCGTAAATAGAATAAGGCCCGTTATAACCATATTGCTCCACGCCGGCGCGTCTGCGCTGGAAAACACGTCTTTTAAGGAATAGACGATTAAAACTGCTATTATGATTATCGCGATATAAAGTCCCATAGATTCCTCTTAAAGCAGCCGCTTATTCAGCCTTTATGTCAGTTTGCTTCCGCGGGGCGCCGTATTTTTTTAGGAGAAGCAAAAAATCTTTATCATCAAGCATCTGCTTGACGACGGCTGTAAACTGCGGATTTTTTGAAAAGTTTTCAAATACCTCTTTTATTTCGGGGTTCAATGTTTGTTTGTCAGAGTTCAAAAAGAAGTAAAAAAGCTTTTCCTCGTCATCTCCGGCGGCGGCTTTAAGCTGCGCGTTAAACTGCCGCATTATCGGAAGGTCGGAGTATTTTTTCAAAACCGCCTCTTCTATTCTATCATTTTCCGCGGAGATTTCAGCCGGTTTTTCATTTATAAGCATTTCGCCCTGATCGGCGGCTTCGGCCTGCGCCGCAGCCGGGGCATTTTCGTTTGAAGGAAACAGCACAGGTTTTGGGGCCGCCTCTGTTTCCTCTTCGGGAGGCAGGGCGATATCGCTCTCGTAGTCGCCTAAAAACATCTCGGTGTTATTTAGGGAAACTTGCGATTTTTCCCCCGCTTCGCGGTCAAAAGGGTAATAGGATTCTTCCTCGGCCGCCGCTGTTTTATTAAAAAAACGGGAAGAAACAAAACGCCACGCCTGTAGTCCTAAGGCAATCAGGAAAAAAGAAACAATAGCTCCTATATACAGGCGCGGCTTTGTCATAATTATTTGACTATATCCAAAAGTTCCACGTCAAACACAAGTAAAGACGAAGGGGGTATAGGCCCGCTCTGCGTATCGCCGTAAGCGGTTTGCGGCGGGCAGTAAAGTTTTGCTTTTGAGCCGACGGTCATTTCCTGAAGGCCCTGCGTCCAGCAGGGGATTACGTTTGCAAGAGGGAACTGCGCCGGCTGCCCGCGTTTTATGGAACTGTCAAAAACCACGCCGTTTATGAGAGAGCCTTCGTAGTGCACTTTTACCGTGTCGGAAGCTTCGGGGGTTTTGCCTTTGCCTTTCTTAATTGTTTGCACCACCGCGCCGTTTGAGAGAACTTTTATATTGCGTCCTTTTTTTACCTGCTCAAGAAAATTATTCTGTTCGGTTTTTCTTGCGACGGAACGTTTTACCGCATCTTCCTGATACCTCTTAATTATGAGAGGTTTATAAGTTTCCAAATCAGTTTGGGAGTTGCGGCTTAAGAGGCTGTCGCGCATTCCCTGGGAAACGGCCTTAAAATCGTCCTCGTTTTCCAAAACAAGATTATCTTTAAGATTCTCGCCCAGGAGGTACCCTAAGGAATAAAGTATTTTAGCGTCCGTCGGCGTATCAGAAGAAGCCGCCTGCGCTGGCGCGGAGGTTTTGGCTTCGGCCGGGGCGGCGGTTTTATCCTGCGCGCAGGAAGGCAGCGCAAGGGTTATAAGGCAAATTGCAAACAAAAGTTTCACGGCGTTATTTTTCATCTTTTTCTCCTATTTTTTTTGTACATACTCAATAATTTTTTGTTTCAAAAGCGGGGCGCATTTTTCTCCCACGGAGATAAGGCTGCGTCTTTGCGCTTCCTCGGCGCGGCCGGCGCCTATTCTTTCGGATTGGCTGAAAGTGGCGAAAACACCTCCGGTGGCAACGTCTTTGACTGAAACGTTCGCCGTGGCTGTGCACCAGTAGAGCCCGTCGGTAGTCTGCGACGGATACTTATCGGCGGAAGTTTTTATTACAAGTTCCAAATCATAGGAGGGCAAATCCTCCCCTACGGCAAAACCTATGGAATTGAGGGAATCTATCATATAAGTTTTAACCGTGATATCGTCAACTCCGCTTATTTTGGAATTGATTTTTATATCGTAAAAAGTTTTGTTAAGCGTGCCCTTGAGGGAATAAAGCTTATCTTCGTCGTAAGGGCTTGCGTCAAAGGAAAGAAGGCGGTATTCCTCGTCAAGGGTTTCCCTTTCGTCAAAAGAGGGAACCATATCAACGGCGTATTTAAGGCGCACAAATTTATCAGCCTCTTTATTTATCTGCTGCTGCAGGCGCGTTAATTTGCCGTCTATGGGCGCGTAATACGGCGCTACCGCGCTTTGGGCGGGGGCCCTTTCTAAAACCGCTATGGCATAATATTTTTTGCTGGGTTTGTCTTTCCACCACTGGGCCGTATAAGCTTTTGATAAGACGGCGTTACGGCGCACAAGGCTTTCTTCCGTCTGAGGCAGCCCGTTGAACATAGCCTTAAGGTCGTTTAAGGCGTTTGTTTTGGCGTCTTCTTTTAAGTCGGCCGCCGCCACTTTTGTTATATATTGTTCGGCGGGGAATTTGCTCATTTTATCAGCCAGAATATTTTTGTTTCCCGTGCATGCGCTTAAAAACGCAATAGAAGCCGCCAAAGATAAATAAAGAACGCTTCTGTTTTCCATAAATAACACCCCTTATTTTGCAGTTCTGAAGGAAACATACGTCCTTTTCCCTCTTTTAATTTGTACCTTTTCCCATAGATGTTCGTCAATAGGGTTTTTATTGTCGTCGTAAAAGATTATTTTGACGTCATAAAGCCCCTCTTCCAGGAAAACGCTGTTTATGCGTATTTGCGCGGGCAGTGTTATCCAGGAGCGCGTATCGGCCTTTTCGGTAACGGCGTTTACTATGCTCAGCAGGGATTTTACCAATTGCCCCGCCGTTTCGTTGGAAGCGTTTTTTGCCGCGTTTGAAGCTTGTACGCTGAGGATAAACTTAGTCACCGCGCGCGTTACGGTTCTTGCAAAAGCGGCGGCGAGCTGCTCTTTTAAGGTTTTGTACGCTTCGGCCGAAATATCCTGGGCAAGCTGCGTTTGGGAAAGGCTGCCGAAGCATTCTTCTTTTTGGGCGGCGTCTTTTTTATTTTGGCTTTTTCTTACGGCAAACGCGGAGGATTTTACCGCGTAAGGATTATCCTCAAGTTTCGGGAAAGATATTTTTATTGAGTTTCCGTAAACTCCGGCGTAGACTGCGTCAAGCACGTCTGGCGCCACGCCCTGCAAATCGTTGTTTGCGTTGACGGCAAACCAAACGTCGTGCCACGCAAATAGAAGTTCCTCGGATATCTTATAGGGAATTTTTCCGTTTAAGTGCAAAACAACAAGTTCTCCTTTATCTTTATAATCTTGGGGCAGCGCGGCAAGCTGCGGCTCGCGGGCGGCGCTCCAGTCGGAAAAACTTTTATAGGCGTTCTGGGCGTTTTGCCGCGCAATGCGCGCAGAGGAAACATTGCCTATATCCTCAAAAATCATACTTGCGAAATATTGGGCAAAAGGGTTGTCGTTAAACCCATTATTATGCTGGCGGTAGTTATCAAGGGCAAAGACGGCGCGTCTTGCCTCAACGGCGGCGGCGTTAAAATCCCCGGCCTGAAGATAGGCCGCCGCTCGGTAGAAATATGTTAAAGCCTGCTCAAAAAGCGGGGCTTTGTACTGGCGAGCGCCGTCGTTTATCGTAAGCATGCCCAATTGCTGGGTAAGACTTATGGCGTCGTCATCTTCAATAAGGCTTTGCGCGCGGGCCAGCGCGTTGTGCATATCGTCATATTTTTGCAGATTAAAAAGAGGGGAGCTTATGTCAAGATAAAAAAGCAGTTCGTTTCTGCCGCCGTAGTATTTTTTTTGCGCTTCGGTTATTTTACTTTCAAGTTTTTGGTAATCGTTTTTATCAAGCAGGTCAAAGACTTCTTTTTTGTAGCGCAAAGAAGGCCCGCCGCACGCGCATAGGGAAAAGCAAAACGCTATGACAAGGCAAAGGCGGGCCCTCATTTTATGCACCTAAAACTTAAGGGCTTTTCTTGTTACGTATTTCTTTATTTGTTTTTGGCCGTTCCAAACTATCTGATTAGTTTCTATATTTATAAGCTTAAGATTAGTCTGATAGAAAACGACCGCTTTTTTGCCCTCTTGGTCTACAATAGAGTTCAAAACGCCGCTCAGCATATAATCTGCGCCGACCTCTTTGCCGAAAGCTTTTCTTGTCGCTTCGGAGGAATATTCGTCCTGCTCAAGCCTCTCTTCCCTTATTTCCCCTTTTTCGCTTTTGCTGGCGACAAAATTTACCTTGCCGCTGTTTATTAAAGCTCTTTGCATTTCTTCAACGAAAGTGTCGGTGTTGATATGCTCCATGCTGTTATTTATAACAGTGCCCACTATTACCACCGGCTCGTCGCCTTTTTTGGCTTTAAGGGCTTTATTATACCAATTGCCGTCAAGGCATTCGCTTATCATAGCTTCAGCCACCATGCGGGAATCAGTATCGTTCCACTTTCCGCTTACGTCTTTTGCCTCGTCAACGTCCATGCGCTGCACTTTTGTTGAGCAGGCCAAAAGCATAGGCGTCAAAACCGCAAGCATAAAGAGTTTCTTCATATAATTTTCTCCTTTATTAAATGCCGCATATATATTTTTTATCATTAAAGGGGGCTTGTGTCAACTTATTTTAAGACGTTAAAGCATTAACATGTCCGGTTTTTTGTCCTTTGGGTTTTGCCACGTCGGGTTAACAAAGTTTATTACGCCCTGGACTATAGCGTTTGCAAGCATATCTATAAAACGCTGCTGTTTAAGCAGGTCCTCCTGATAAGGTATTATCATATAGGCGTTTTCAACTAGTATGGAGGGAACCTGCGGCAAATTGCGCGTTACGGAGAAATCGGTATTTACAACGCCTTCGCTTGGCAGGCCTATGTTTTTGATGAAACTTCTTTCCATGGCAAGCGCAAAAGGCAGGGAATGCGGATAATAATAATACACCGAAAAGCCTCTGTCTTTCTCAAAGGGGTTAACATTATCCGGCAGGGCGTTGTTGTGCACGCTTATAAAGAGGTGGGCCTGCTCGGTTGAGATTTTATCGGTCCTTCTGTTGAGAGGCAGGATTTCTTTTTCCTCTTTTGACATAAATACTTTAGCTCCGTATTTTTCCAAAAGTTTTTTTGTAGTTTGGGCTATGCGGTAATTTACCTCGTACTCCAGCATGCCGCTGGGGCCTACCGCTCCGTCGTAGGGCACGGTGCGTTTGGGGCTGTGGCCCGGGTCCAGGACGATTTTAAGGTTTCTCAGAGGCAGTTTATCGGTAAAGAAAAAATTAGGCTTATGATAGATTTCAAAAATAAGATTATTATCCTGATAAGTGTATAAATAGCCCCACATAACCTGCCCTTTTCTGAAGAGGAGGGATATCTTTTTTGTCGTGTCGGAGAGGGATTGATAGTTGATATTTTGCACGAAAGCGCTGTTGGGCTCGGTCATAACAGTGTTGAGCGCCTGAGTGTTAAAGAGTGTTATATCAAAACTTCCGGGGGTATTGTCGGCCTTAAAACTTACTTTTTCGGTATTTTTTATTACAAGCCGCGTTATGTCGGCGCGGGAGGACAGGTCCACCTCCCACACTATATTTTTGGGAGGCTCAAGGTACTGGCTTTTTTCGGCGTGATATTTTTCAAGCCAGCCGCTGTTATTTTCGTCAAGTTCAACGCGGTAAAAACCGTTTTTCTCGCCCGTTATATTGACTTTTCCGTAAAGCTTGGTGTCCAAAATATGTTTTTTTCCCTTAGGCTCGGGGCGCAGGCGTACGTCTTCGGTCTTAACTTTTGCCGTTTCCACAAGTTCTCCGTAAGGCAGCACTTTAACTTTCCCGCGGGAGGAAACGCGCACTTTTTCCCTGCCTTTATCGTCATACATCACATAATAGGCGCGCACAGGCTTTTTTATATGTTTTCGGTCGGTAAAAGGCACTTTTACGCTATACTCGCCGGGGTTTTCGGGGTTTTCTTTCATAGGGATATCTTTGAAATCTGGAGTGAGAGACAGCAGCACCTTGCGTCCCGGAGAGCCCGCAGCCGTAAAAACGACGTCGTCTGCGGTAGTAAGCTCAAGATTCTGGTCGGGGAATATAAAATTATTGTCAAAGAGATATTTGCCCCCGTAACCCTGGTTGCTAAATCCGTCCACAATAACGGTGCGTTTGTAGCGATAAGTAGTCTGGTTGTCGGTAAAATCCAAAAGGAAATCAAATTTGCCCGGTTTTACGGGCAAATAGGCTAAAAAGGCGCCCGTTCTGTAAAGCGGCACGCGCACGCCGTTAATCGTAAGAAGGCCTCCGTTTGGCGCAACCCGGCCGAAGATAAAAGTTCCTTTTGTGTCCGCGTCAAGCCGCGTGTTCTGGTGAGGATATTCCACTATTACCGGGAAATTTTTATGCGGCTCCCTGTCTTTATTGGTTAAATTGGGAGCTATAAGATATTTTTTCTGGTTTTGGGCTGCCGCGCTCAAACTAAACAGCAAGATTGCGCAAAAGGAAACAAAAATAAAAGAAAGAGTTTTTTTCATATAAATAAAATGATAACATAATTGTATGATACAGCGCGACAGACTGCTAAAAAACCTCTATGCTTACCTTGACGTGCAAAGCGCGCCGGAGGCAAACGGCCTGCAGGTTGAGTGCGGCGAAAATATTTCTAAAATAGTTTTCGGTGTATCGGCAAATAAGGCGCTCTTTGAAGCCGCAAAAAAAGCGGGGGCCGATGCTGTTATAACGCATCACGGCCTTATTTGGGATAAACCGCAAAAAATAACCGGCGTATTTGGCGCGCGCGTGAAGTTTTTAATAAAAAATAATATAAATCTTATAAGTTACCATTTGCCTTTGGATAAACACCCCGTCGTTGGCAACAATGCCTGCCTTGCGCGGCTGTTGGGCGTAGATAAGAAAGAACCTTTCGGCCTCTATCACGGCATGGCCATAGGTTTTAAGGGGAAGCTTAAGAAAGCAAAGAAAATTGAGGATATTTATAAACTTTTGGGCGGGGAATGTCTGGCCTTCGGCCCCAAGACGGTTAAGAGCGCCGCTTTTGTAAGCGGCGGCGCGCATGATATGACAGAACAGGCCGCAGAACAAGGGGTCGATCTTTATATCTGCGGCTCGCGCGACGAGTATATACGCGAATACTGCCGCGAGGCAAAAATAAATTTTATCGCCATGGGACATTATAACTCCGAAAAGTTCGGCGTGCAGGCTTTAATGGAATATGTAAGGAAGAGTTTTAACGTAAGCGTTTGTTTTATTGATATTCCCAATTCCTTTTGAAAATACCAAGAAAAACGGAGATAACTATGGAAAAAGTGTATAAAGCAATTGACGCTATGAAAGGATACGCGCTGGAATTGCAAAAACATATGGTTGCTATTCCCGCCATAAGCCCCACTTTCGGCGGGGAGGGCGAACTGAAAAAAGCCCAATATCTTGAAAGCGAGCTTAAAAAGCTTAAATTTGACGAGATTATCCATGTAGACGCCAAAGATGAAAGGGCCTTAGGTCAGACGCGGCCGAACATAGTTGCAAGATACTTCGGAAAGGATAAAACAAAAACTTTATGGATTATCGCCCATACCGATATAGTGCCCGAAGGCGACAGAACCCTTTGGAAAACGGACCCCTTTGAATTGGCCGTTGACGCTGACGGCGACACAATTTACGGTCGCGGCGTGGAGGATAATCATCACGCTATAATCGCCGGTTTTATGGCGGCGCGCGCCGTTATGGAAAGCGGCGTCAAACCTCCCGTGAACATAGGGCTTATGCTTTTATGCGATGAAGAGGTTGAGGAAGGCTACGGAGTGGAAGAAGTGATAAAAAGGCGCCGCGACCTCTTTGGAGAGAAGGATTCTTTTCTTGTCATGGATTCCGGCGACGCCCAAGGGCAAACGGTTGAGATAGCGGAAAAAACTATCCTTTGGACTAAATTTACGGTAACCGGAAAACAATGCCACGCCTCCATGCCGGAAGAGGGAAATAACGCCCTTCTTGCTTCAAGCAATTTAATTGTTCGTCTGCACGGAGGGCTTTACGCCAAGTTTGACAGGAAAGACGATTTATTTTCCCCGGCGAACAGCACTTTTGAGCCTACAAAAAAAGAAGCAGGCGTCCCCAATATAAATACTATCCCGGGGACCGATGCGTTTTATATGGACTGTCGTTTTCTGCCGTCTTATGACACTAAGGAAGTAGTTGCCGAAATCAAAAAAATAACAGAAAGCGTTGAAAAAGAATTTGGCGTGCAGGTAAAATTTGAAGTAGTGCAAAACTTAGCTTCCCTGCCTACAAAAAAAGATGCCCCCATAGTGCAAAAATATTGTCTGGCGGTTAAAGATATTTATAAAACAGAGCCCAAAATAATGGGTGTCGGCGGGGGAACGTTTGCCTCTTTTATCCGCAATTTAGGGTTGCCGGCGGTGGTCGGCTCAAAGATATATGAGGAGCCGCACTCCCCCAATGAAAGGGCAAAATTATCCTTTGCGCAGGACGAAGCAAAGGCTATTTGCCATGTTTTGGCTAATTTGTGAGTTTATGAAGAAAACAAAAAATATTTTCAGCGTTGAAATATTTGTGGCGGTTCTCTTAATTGCAATACTTTGCGGGCTAAGCGCCCGTAAAGTATTGTTTTTAAGAACGCGGGCAAGGCAGGCCATAGCCGAACGTAATTTGGCCGCTTTGCGCGACGCGCTTGCCGTATACCGCGGGGATAACGAGGGGCGCTGCCCGCGTTCTCTTTACGAACTTGCGCCCGATTATTTGGAAAAAATCCCTCCCTCCTTTAACAAATGCAGCGTTGAAAACGGCGTTGCTGCGGAAACTGAAAAATCCGCCTGCGCGGACGGAAACGGCGGCTGGCTTTACATTTCCGACGTTAAAGATAAAAATTATTGCAGAGTGTTTTTGAACCTAAAATAAGCGTTGCAAAAAACAATGTTGTCAAAAATTGAAACGGAGCGTTAAATGACAGATCCTCTTTTGCTTTTTTATTCCCTTTTGCTTGGGCTTGTAATCGGCAGTTTTTTGAATGTTTGCGTGTACAGAATCCCCATAAAAAAATCTATAATTTGGCCGCCTTCGGCCTGTCCTAAGTGTAATGCAAAAATAAAGTGGTACGATAACATTCCCGTTTTAAGTTATCTGCTCTTACGCGGTAAATGCAGGAAATGCGGGCTTAAGATATCAAAAGAATATCCTTTGGTGGAACTTATAAGCGGCCTTATTACTTTGGCGCTTTTTTGGGTTTACGGCCTCTCGTGGTGGACTTTATGCGCGCTTACGATAGTTTACTGCCTGGTAATACTTTCGGCTATAGACTTGCACCTTATGATTATACCCGACAGGTTCTCCTTAGGCCTTACGGCCTTTGGTCTGGCGACGGCTTTTCTTAATCCGGCTTTCAGCGGGACGTGCCTTGATAAATTTCTTTCAAGTCTGCTGGGCGGGGCAGTCGGCTTTTTCGGGTTGTGGGGCATTGCGCTTCTGGGGCAGGTTATGTTTAAGAAGGAATCCATGGGCGGCGGCGATATTAAACTTATGGCGGCGGTAGGTACTGTTTGCGGGCTTATGGGCGTGGTAAACTGTTTGGTAGTTTCCTCCTTTGCCGGGATAGTTTACTTCGGCTTTCTGGTGCTGCTTAAAAAACCCGTGGAGGACGGCACAATACCTTTCGGCCCTTTTATAAGCGCGGGCCTGCTGTTTAATTTATTTTTCCCCAACGGCGTAAATTTACTGATGTAAACAGGCGGAGGGCTATATGAAAAAACAGATTTCTTTCAGGGAAGAACTGGAAAAACTCGCCGTAAAAGGGCGCAAGCAATTTAGCGAGAAAATTATTTTAACAAAAAATCCCGTTTTAGGCCTGCGCGCAGCCGATATACGCGCTTTGACAAAGAAGCTTATAAAAGAAGGCCGTCAAAATGAAGTTTTGGGTAAAAAACCCTCCTGTTACGAAGAGAATATTATATACGGTCTTTTGCTTAGCAACCCCGCGCGCGGCGCAAAGCAAATAGCGGCCGCCCTGAAAACTTACGCCCCGCTGGTTGACAACTGGGCCTCCTGCGACGTTTTTTGTTCTTCTCTTAAAGTAAACGCGGAAGATAAACCCGCCCTTTGGACGGCTTTGCAGCCTTACCTTAAAGATAAGCGGGAGTTTTATGCAAGGCTAGGTTTTGTTATGCTTTTATGCCATTTTGTAGAAGAAGCATATCTGCTGCGCATTTTTGCCGCCTGCGACGCTGCGCGCTCAAAAGATTATTACGCGCATATGGCCCTTGCGTGGCTTATTTCGGTTTGTTTTGTTAAATATCCAAAAGAAACTTTTGCCTATCTTCAAGCCGATAAACTTGGAAATAAAACCCATAATAAGGCGCTTTCAAAGATACGGGAATCCTTCCGCGTAAGCGCCGCCGATAAAGAACGCGTTTTGCTTTTAAGGCGCAAAGGCGCACAAGACGAAGCATAATTAGTAAAATATAAGTATGAAGACTAAAGGTAACGGCGTAACCGTAGCGCAGAGCGCGGGCTTTTGCCCGGGCGTAAAACGCGCTATAGAGCGCGTGCTTGAACTTGAGGCCGAAGGCAAAACGCCCATATACACCGTAGGCCCGCTTATCCATAACAATCAGGTAACTGCGGATTTGGAGCAAAAAGGCATACGCGCCATAGACTCTCTTGAAGAAGCCAAAGATAAAAACGGAGTGCTTGTTATCCGCGCGCACGGCGTAACGCCGCAGTTTCAGGAAGAAATTGAAAGTTTCGGCATGCGGGTTATTGACGCCACCTGTCCGCTTGTAAAAAACGCCCATAATTTAATAAGCGAGTATGCAAAAGAGGGCTATGACACCGTTATCGTAGGCGACGCCGGCCATGCAGAGGTAATAGGCCTTGTGGGCTGCGCCCGGGGGCGCGCTTACGTTGTGGCGGACGCAAAAGAAGCCCAAAAGCTGCCGCCGTTGCAAAAAGCGCACGTGGTATCTCAGACTACGCAGAAAGAGGAAACTTTTTACGCCGCGGCAAAAGCCGTTGAAAATAAGGCCGCACACTGCATAATTTCAAACACTATATGCCAACCCACCAAGCAGCGCCAGCAGGAAACGTTTGAGAAAGCAAAAGAGGCCGATTTGGTTATTGTAGTAGGCGGAAAGCACAGCGCAAACACTGCGCGGCTTGCCAAATTATGCGCGGAGCTTTGCCCCAAAGTGTTTCATATTGAAAGCGCAGAGGAATTAATGGAAGGCGATATCAGGGAAGCAAAAAATATTTTTATCACGGCGGGCGCCTCAACGCCGAACTGGGTTATAGAAGGCGTGGTATCGGCGGTAAGAAATATGCGCAAGGCCAAAGTAACGCTGCAGAGTTTTGCGCAAAGCGTTGTGGAGTTTTTGGTTAAAAAATATATTTACACATCGTTTGCGGCGGTATGTCTTACTTATGTGTGCATGAAGCTTCAGGGCGCGCGCAACAACTTTTATATTTACGCCTTAAGCGGTTGTTTTGTTTATACGCTTACGCTTGCAAACAGGGGGGAATATTCTTATATTAAAAAGTCGCGTCTTGCAAGAATAATTATCGGCGCGCTTTTAACCTGTTTTTTTGCTTACGGCTTAAATATTTACATATTTATCCCGGTTTTTATATTTTTACTGCTCGGGCTGCTTTATCCCTACCGCCATAAATTTAAGAGGTTTACCGCCCTGCGCGGCACGCGCGATATAGTTACGGCTCTGGGGTGGTGTTTTGTCTGCGCCTGCGTGCCCGCTCTGGCGCAGGGGCTGATTTTCACCAAAGCGGCCTGGCTTGCGCTTTCTTACGGCGCGCTTTTGGTTTTTATCCGCTCGCTGATTTTAAGCGTGGGGACGGAACATAAAGATATGCTTTTAAGCCAGGAAAGTTTTTATAAAGCTTTTGGCGTTGCAAAGACAAAAGCGGCAATATCGGTCATACTTTTAGGACTGACGGCAGTTTTGGCGCAGCTTATTTTGATGGGGTGGAAGCATACCCTTGTTCTCATGCTTCTTTTGGGATTGCTTTACACAATAGTGATAGCGGCTTATTTTTACGGCCGCCCGCGCCCGCGCACCGTTTTAAGCGACGCGGTTGTTGACGGGCAGTTTTATCTGCTTGCTTTGCTGGCTTTTGGCGCCGTAAATTTTATTTAATATCTGATGAGGATTTTGCGCACTGGAGGTTTTATGAAAATCAAGAGGATAGGAATTCTTACCGCCGGGGGCGACTGCCCGGGCCTTAACGCCGTAGTGCGCGCCGTTACAAAGCACGCGCTTAAAAACGGCGTTGAAGTTTTGGGTTTCAAAAACGGTTTTGACGGTCTTGTGAAAAATCAGCATATAATGCTTGACGACAGGGCCGTTTCGGGCATATTAACGCGCGGCGGCACTATTTTGGGGACAAGCAATATTGCAAACCCTTTCAAATACACGCTGCCTCCTCTAGGCTCTGCGCAGAAGCCTTTGGACGTTTCTTCGGTCGCGCTGCATAATCTAAAGGAAAATAACATTGACGCCCTTGTAACAATAGGCGGCGACGGCACTCTTTCAATGTCCTCCAAATTTATTGATTTAGGCGTGCCGATAGTCGGCGTGCCTAAAACCATAGACAACGATTTAAGCGCCACGGATTTTACTTTCGGCTTTGACAGCGCGCTAAGCATAGCCACCGAGGCCGTTGACAGGATACATACCACCGCAGAATCGCATCACCGCGTTATGATAATTGAAACTATGGGCCGCTACGCAGGCTGGATAGCTTTGCGTTCCTGCATAGCAGGCGGCGGAGATATCTGCTTAATCCCCGAAATTCCTTATAATGATAACGCCATAATTTGCGCTATAGAAAAACGCCGCCGCAAAGGCAAGACTTTCAGCATAATAGTTGCCGCCGAAGGAGCCATTAACGAAAAAGGCGAGATGGCCGTGCAAAAGACTATAGCGGGCTCCACGGACCCCGTAAGGCTCGGCGGCATAAGCGGTAAAATTGCCGCTATGATAGAGCGAAAAATAAATGTGGAATGCCGCGTGGTAGTCTTAGGTCATTTGCAGCGCGGCGGCACGCCGACGGCGTTTGACCGCTGGCTCTCAACGCGCTTTGGCGCGGGCGCGGTGGATTTGTTGCTTGAGGGCAAAGCGGGACATATGGTTGCCCTGCGCGGGACTGAAATTGTAAGCGTGCCTATAAAGGAAGCCGTGGCAAAGTTAAAACTGGTAAATCCGCTCGGGCAGGAAGTTGCGGCCGCGCGCGCCGTCGGCACCAGCTTTGGCGACGAGAAAGAAGAGGATTAAAATTTACTAAATAAACAGAGAACAGAGGAATAAAAACAATGGAAAAACTTTCAAAGAACGAAATTTTGTTTGGCATACATCCCATACGCGAAGCCTTAAAAGGAAAAAAAAGAAAAGTGCTTCAGCTTTATATAACCGAGAAAAAGCATCCCTCCCCCGCGGTAGAGGAAGTAATACGCCTTGCCAAAGCCGCCAACGTAAAAATACAAAGTCTTGAGGCGCGCCTTATGGGCAATTTATGCAACGGGGCCAATCATCAGGGCCTTATAGCGCGCGCAGAGCCGCTTAAGACTATGCGTCTTACCAACGCTCTTTTCACCGCGCAAAATAAGAAAACAGAACTTTGGCTTGCCATAGATGAAGTAACCGATCCGCAAAATCTCGGCGCTATGCTTAGAAGCGCGGCCTGCCTTGGCTTTTCCACGGTAATTTTGCCCAAAAGACGCACGGTGGGCATAACGGCGGCCGTCCATAAAGTGGCAAGCGGCGCGCTGGAAACGTTAAAAATAGTTGAAGTTCCCAATTTAACTACAGCCCTTCTTGATCTTAAAGACGAAGGCTTTTGGATATACGGCGCCGATATGGCGGGCAAGCCGCTTGCGGAGGTAAGTTATGCCTATCCGGCTGTTTTAATAATAGGCTCCGAAGGAACGGGCTTGAGAGAGAAAACAAAAGAGCATTGCGACGAAGTCATAGCCGTCTCGCAAAGCGGCGGGGTAAGCAGTCTTAACGCGTCGGCTTCGGCGGCGATAATAATGTACGATATGTTCTCAAAAATTGCCAAATAAAACCAGGAGGGGTTTTTGCCGTTATGCTAGAGGAGAGTTTTAAGATACGTTACAGCGAAATGTCGCCCGAGGGGTATTTGCCCGTTTGGGTTTTGCAGGGCTATCTTATGGAATCTGCAAGCGCCGACGCGCACAATCTTTCTTTCGGTATGGAAGAGTTTGCAAAAGACGGCATAAACTGGGTGGTGGCGCGCTTGCAGCTTAATCTCTTAAAGAGGGTAACTTCGCGGCAAACGCTTAAGATTAAGACTTGGCATTGCCAGTCCGACAAGTTCCAAAGCATAAGGGAGTTTTTGGTCTGCGACGAACAGGGTTCTACCGTCGCAGCCGGCGTAAGCTGGTGGCTGATAATTGATTTGACCACGCGCAAAATAGTGCGCACTCCTCAGGCTTTGCTTGACGCAAACGGCAAAACTCCTCCTTCCCAAACGCAGGCTAAAGTTTACAGAAACCCCTCCTTTGAAGGCAAACCCCCGCTTTATCAGACAACCGTTATAGCCCGAAGGGAAGATATTGACACTAACGGGCACGTCAATAATATGCATTTTACCGCGTGGGCTTTGGAAGCGCTGCCGCAGGAATTTTGCAAAGGCAAAGAACTTAAAGATTTATTTGTAAATTTTAAGAATGAAATGCTTGAGGACGATATTGTGGAAGTATCGGTTTACCCCGAAGGGGAAAACGTCTTTTGGCATATCCTTAAAAGAAGAAGCGACGGAAAGGAAGTTTCTTCCATAAGAACGCAGTGGGTTTAAGCGTGTGGGCTCGCCGCGGCTTGTATTATAAAGATAAAGGAAAGGCTAAACTATGAATTTAAGCAATTATGCAGACGTTCTTATTTATTCTCTCAAAGCATGCCGCCGCGGCGGCTTCTTTAAGCGCGGGGATAATATTTTAATCAGTTATGATTTGCCCGCCCTGCCTTTGGTGGAAGAGCTTTATGCAAAACTGCTGCGCGCGGGCTGCAATGTTTATCCGCGGCCGTATTTGGCCGAAAGCCTCTCCAAAATACGCTTTTTAAGTTCGTCTGAAGCTTTTTTGAAGCAAACCCCCGCTTGGGAAAAACTTTTTACCCAAAACTTAAACGGATTTATCGGCCTGCACGCGCCGCAAAATTTGACGAACTTAAAAGATATTTCCGCCCAAAAAATTGCCCTTTCCGTATTAGCCCGCAAACCTTTGCGCGAAATTATGGACAAGCGCGAAGCCCGCGGTTTGTTTTCGTGGACTTTGGCTAATTTCCCTACGGAAGGCCTTGCCAAAAGCGCGGGTCTTACGCTTAAAGAGTACGAAAGTCAAATAGAAAAAGCTTGCTTTCTCAAGGAAGCAAATCCCGTTAAAACTCTGGCGCGCGTAAATAGGGAAATTGAGGAAATTTCAAAACGCTTAAGCTCTCTTCCGATAGAAAAGCTGCGCCTTCAAAGCAAAGACTGCGACCTTGAAATTACCTTGGGCCAAGACCGCAAATTTATAGTAGGCGGCGGCTGCAACGTGCCTTCTTTTGAAATCTTTACCTCGCCCGACTGGCGCGGCGCGCGCGGCGTTTACTTCAGCGATTTGCCTTCTTTTCGCGACGGCAATTTAGTAAAGGGCGCAAGGCTTGAGTTCAAAGCGGGCCGCGTCGTGCGCGCTGCGGCTGGCGAAGGTGAAGCTTATCTAAAAAAGATGCTTTCCTTAGACCTCGGCGCGCGGCAAATAGGGGAATTTTCTTTGACCGACCGCAGATTTTCCAAAATCAACCGCTTCATGGCCGATACTTTGTACGATGAAAACTTCGGCGGCAGATACGGCAACAGCCATATTGCCCTTGGCGCAAGCTACGCCGATACTTATACCGGCAAAGAAAGCTGTCTTACCGCGGCAAAAAAGGAAGCTTTGGGTTTTAACCGCTCCGCTTTGCATTGGGATTTGGTTAATACCCAAAACAAACTTGTTAGTGCCGTATTAAAAGACGGCAAGCACCTCACCATATACGAAGACGGCGTTTTTGTAATATAACCTCTAATCTAAAAACACTATAGCGCTATGGGCCTTTAAGGGAACAAGACTTTAGGTCCTAATTCTCTTGTGAGGGCCTTCTTTGTTTGCGACAATATATATAGCAGCAAATTACAACAAATTATCGGGTGATATTTATGAATTGCACAAGGCATATTTTTGTCCCTAAATTTTTTACAGTTTATATTCTTTTCTCTTTATTTAACGCGTCTTTGCTTTTTGGCGGAGTATCTTGCCGGGAGCATATAAAAAACTTTGTTTCCCCGAATTTTGAGTATCCCCAAAATCCTTCTTCAAGAGCCATAACTCTGGGGCAGCAGAGGGAGTGTCTGCACTCCAAAAACTCCTTATTTAGCGGTATTTACGAGTTTAATAAAAAGATGGATTTGCTTTTGCCCGTCTCGCAGGATTTTACCGTGCGCAAAAATCTAATCCACTGGCAGGAAAGCGCCGAAGGCTGGGACGCAGCCGGCGACGGGCAAAAAGCTTCGCAGTATCTGGACAAATTTAACGCTCTTTTAGCCGATAATATAAGTAAGCATAAAGCGGCCGTGCTTTTGCTTCAGCAGGCGCAGCGGGATATGATAGGCGCGCAGGAGCAGGGAGATATTTTCTATAAAACGCAGGATTATCTTTTGAATTTTAAGAAATGCAAACCCGGCATTTGCGACGGATACGCCACGCTTTCTTTTGTAGCAAACCAATTGCCTGTATGCGCGCAAGACAGCTGTCTTAATTACGTAACTTACGAAAATCTTTATTTTAACCTTGCCTCCAAACTCGGCAAAGAAGAAGAGGCCGCAAATACCGTCAAAAAACTTTTGGCAAAGGATTTTGGCACGGCGCAAAGCAATGGGGAGGTCAAAGGGCCGCTGGTGTCGGCTTTGGCTCTTTTTGACGGCGGTAATTTTGAAAAAGAAACAAAATTTATTTTAGACGAAGCGGCAAATAAAAACGCTTATGATTTTGCCCTTGCAAGCGGCGGCTACGACGAGCAGGACGCTTTGCTAGTACGCCCCGTTATGGAATATCTGGCCGTTTTGGGCAATATGGAAACTCTTAAAGAATACGCCCGCGGTTCCAAAGGCAGCGTGTCGTTGGAGGCAACCTTAGCCCTTGCCCTTACGTCCCTTGAAGCGGGCGAACGCTCTGGGGTGCGTAAAAATCTGGAAAAATATTACGAAAAGACAAGCGCGTGCGCAAACCGCGGTCTTTATATGTCCGGCGATATTGTGATGTCGGCGGAGTCCTCAAATATTTATTTAACGCGCAATGCCGAGCTTGATTTACAGCTCAGGCAGCGCATAAGCCAGGCCTACTGGACTGACGGGAAGACGCTTAACGCTCTTAGAAGCCCCCAAACAAAAAATTTGGCCTGCGCGCCCGCCCTCGGCGGACACAAAATAGACAGCGTGCTGTTTATAAAAAACATTGCCCAGGCTTTTGTGCGCGACGATATTATAGATACGCTTTTGTTTGCGCCCGTTGTCGCGGGCGTCGGCGCGGCTAAAATAATTAAGGCGGTGAGGAGCGCGCCTAAATTTGTCGGCAAGATAAAGTATGTGGATTTTACAAAGAACGCGCGCCGCGCCTCCTCTTTAAGAAATGCGGAAAGAAAAACGCAGAAAGCCGTGATAATAGATTTAAGGAAAGGGCTTAAAGAAAACAAAGCCTTAAAAATTGCCGTCGGGCAGGATTTCTTTGACGACGGCGGCCGCGCTGCCAAGGGCATTGGCAACCTTAAGGTTTATAACAGAGGTTTAAGTGCCGCCGAGATTGAAGCTTACTCATACGGAGCGGATAATTTTGAAAAGATAGGCAGCGCAGGCAGAATATACGGCAGCAAACCTCAGGCAAGCAAATCTAAAAGCATAGGCCGAGCGGCCGTTAAGAATAAAGATATTTCTGCGCAAAAAAGGAAAGCTCTTGATAATATCGTAAGCGCCGAAAAAATGAAAGACGCGGAACTTTTTACCAAAATTATTAAAGAAAATCCCTGGGTTGCCAATATAGGAAAAGATCGTCTTGAGCGTCTTGCAAGGGCTTTTCGCACGGACATCAAAGACGCGGCCCACAGATTTACCGAGCCTTCTTTAGTTGAACTCTTAAACAAAAAAGACGAGAGAGTTTTAGACGTAATTATTGCCAAGATAGAAGATATATGCCGCCAAAATCCCGCAGTCGCCGCTAATAAGAGAATGCGCGTTGAGTATTTGCCGCTTTACGGCAGAAGGGCCTCAAGATATAACCTAAATAATATCAAACTTGTCGTTGAAGAGAATATGGATTTTAACAATATACGTGATCTTGTGCCTCTTTCGCGTTCGCAGTATAAGAGATTGGTGGGTAAAAACGGTTTGGTTTCCCCCCGAAATCCGCAGGATATGGCCGCAATGTATATAGAGTTATTGGGAGGCACGCCTTCTTCCCCCGTGATTTTGGATACCAAAGCAATAGCTAATGGCTTTAAGCTTTACAGCGCCGACGGCAGCAAAATGATAAGAGTTGCCTCCCACGAATGTTCTGCGGGACGCGCGCCCCATTTCCATCTGTATATGCAGGGCAAAACCAAAAACGTTTTTACAAATTACCGTGTTCCTCTTTTTCAAAACCTTAACGGCAGCACCGAAAGAATTTTGCTTCCCTACGACGAGCTAATAAATGATGCCAGAATAGTTTTGCAGGCTCTTTAGTTTTAAGACTTTATAATATAAAAATCCCCCGAGCGTTGTTTGTTCGGGGGATTTTTATGTCGCCAAAAAACTTCCTAAGGCAGCGCGGCGGTTGCGTAAACGCCGTAGTCAATGTGAGGGAAGATATTGTCTTTTTGCTCCAAATCCCAAACATAACTTTCGTCAATGCGGTTGCCCATAATCATATCGTAGAGGGCGTTAAAGCGTTTTATATGCTCCTGCGTGCGCTTTGTGGAGTATTCTTTTGCCGTGCCCACCGTCATCAAAAACGCCCAGTCGGAAGACTGCATCAAAACAAGCTCTCGCGCCGCCTGATTTAACGCTCTTTGCAAAATCCCTTCGGCTTTGGGGAATTTATTTGAAAGTTCAACCATTCTCTGCGCGCCTTTAATAAGGTGTCTGTAAATCCAGTCGTTTCCGCTGTTAAGCCAAACGTCGTTATAGCCCTTGTCGCCCCAGGAGGACATAGAAGGCTCCGTCACCTGATTTATCGGGTATTTTTCCAAATATTCCGGCGGCGTTATAAGTTTGATGTCTTTTTGGTCATAATGTATTTTCTTAAATAAAAACTCTAGAAAATCAATGCCTTCGTACCACCAGTGGCCGTAAAGTTCCGCGTCGTACATTGAAACTACAAGCGGTTTGCGGTCAGTAATTACGGAAGCCAGATGCTCAAGCTGTTTTTGCCTGTTAAACATAAAATTGCCGGCGTGTTTTGCCGCGACTTCTTTGGCGTCGCTGGGATAATAAGGCTGCTTTTGATTTAGGGAAACTTTGCCCGTAATCTTGCAGTATTTTATGCCTATATTGCGCCTTACGCCGTCGGAATGTAAATAAGGCTTAATATAGTCGTAATCCAAATCGTAGCCTAAATCTCGGTAAAACTCTCTGTAATTGGGATCCCCGGGGTATCCGCTTTGCGCGCTCCAAACTTGCTGGGCGGACTCCATATCTCGCGCGAAAACCGCAACGCCGTTGGGCGTATAGACGGGCGCGTAAATGCCGTATTTGGGCCGCGCAGAACCGTGCAAAACGCCGTGCGTTTCGGTGAAGAAAAATCTTATGCCCTGTTCTTTTAAGAAGACGTCGTCCCCCGGATTGTAAGCGCATTCGGCCAGCCAGATGCCGCGCGGATTTCTGTCAAAGCGGCGGCGGTAGTCTTGGGCGGCAATTGCAATCTGCGCGCGCACGCTTTCTTTATGCACCTGAAGCGGCAGATAACCGTGCGTTGCGCAGCAGGTAATAATTTCAAGTTTGCCCATATCCTGAAACTTCTTAAAACCGTTTAACACCTGCCCGCGGTAATAATCCTCAAAAAGTTCGCGGTAGCGCTTAAATTTTTGATTATACATTTGGGCCACGTACTGCATATCGGTATCTTTGGTGCGCGTGAGTTCTTTTTCCGTAAGCTCTATGCGGGAATTAAGATAATGGCGGAAGCGGGAAATAAGCAGTTCGTCCGACATCATGGCGCAAAGCGGCGGGGTAAGGGACATCGTAAGGCGAAAATCAACCCCTTGCGCGCTTAAGTTTTCAAATACGTTAAGCAGCGGGATATAGGTTTCCGCCATAGCTTCAAAGAACCAGTCTTCCTCAAGGAAGTCCGGATATTCGGGGTGGCGTATAAAAGGCAGATGCGCGTGTAAAACTAAAGCGAGATATCCCTTCTCCTGCATAATTTAAGCCTCCTTTTGTCTTTGGGCTTTAATGGTAAT
>JAEWSL010000029.1 GCA_023398295.1 Elusimicrobiota bacterium
AGCAGCGGCAGCGCAACGCATAAGACCGCCAAAGATAAAAAACGAAATATTTTTATTTTGCAACCGTCCTGCAAATACTTAAGCAAAGCGATAAAAGAAATGCTGCTAAGCATGCTGGCGGGATATAAAGCCCTCGCAGGCGCGGGCGCAAAAGCCAGGGCGCAAAACGTCATAAGAAAAAGCAGGTAACACGATAAAATTAAAATAAATCCCCCCTCCTTAAACGCTTTTGCGCCCTTATCCCAAAAAATAAGCGCAAGAGCAAAAAAAGTAATAAGAGGCAAAAAGAAATTCAGAATTATAAAATCGTGCGTTTCCTGCAAATGCCAAAATAACTTCTGCGCCAAAGAAGCGCCGTAAAAATGTCTGAACATAAGATACTGCTTCTTAACATCATTGGCCGGAGAGAAAAATAAAAACGCAAGCCCCGCCGCCATGCCAAACAAAAGAAAATAAAGCCATTTGGGCGCCGGCTTTTTTTGAAACTTAAAACAAACTAAAACGCAGATAAATAAAATAAGGGCGGCGGGGCCCGTAGTTTCCCCGCTCATGCCGAGGATAAAGCCGCCAAAGAACATTCCCGCGCGAACAAGCCACGCGTCCCCGCAGTTAAAAGAACCTTCCAGCAGCCCGCGCGCTAAAATAAGCGACAGAAGAAAAGGAACAAAAGACCAGCTGTAATTAAGCGCGCCCCCCAGCCAGAAAACCGTATTATCGGGTTGCGCGACGGCAAAAACCGAAAGAAAAAGTATCAGGCCCGCAGGATAAATATCGCGCGCAGAACGCGGGGAGGGCCCCCTCCAATAAATTAAATAAAAAACCAGCCAGCAGGACAGCGTTTGAACCAAGGGATTAAGCATTACAAAAGACCATTTGCCCAAATATAAAATCAAAGCGTTTGGAATAATGCAAAAGCGCGGAGTAAGAATTAAATAAGCCGTTTTTATATTGTAAAAAAGCGCGCCAAGATTTTGCGGCGTATCGCGCAGCTCGTCTATACTGTAAGGCAGCCAATAGCTCAAAATCCCGATAAAGAACAAATAGAACGCCAAAAGAACGCCCCAGGCCCAGATAATCCCCTTCTCTTCGTTTTTTGCCATAGTATATTCTAACAATTTAGACGGCGGAAAAACTTTTTAGCCGGATACAATTATATCCATATTAAAAAGCTTTCTCAATTCCACTTTATTCAAAGTAAGCGTATCGTGGAAATATATGCTCAAATTTGCAGACGGCCCCTTGCCCGTTTCATAAAGCTTAAGTAAAAGCGCGGGCTGCTGCGCGCGTTTTGCTTCGTCCAAAACGCGCTGTCTTTGCAGTTCCTGCTTATGCAAATCATAATAAGGCCCTACAAAAGCCGGCAAAATAAACAAAAAGCAAAACGCGCATATAAACGCGGCCGCTTTAATAAAGTCAAAAGAATGCCTGTCCCGCAGATACTTAAGCATCATAACAAAAACCGCAGAGCTCACCATTGTTGAAGAGTAAAAAGCTCTCTGCGGATGCGGCACAAACATAAGCCCGCCCAGAAGCGCGGCAGAAAGAAAACATCCGATAATAATAAAAACAAACTCTTTATTTTTAAGTTCGTTAAAACCTCTTTGCCGCAAAATTATAATCAATCCCGAAAAAACTATCAGGGGAATAAACAGATTGGCGGCGATATAATCATTTGTTTCCCCAACGAACCAAAATAATTTTTTGGCAAAAGAAGCCTGCGCGTAAGTCATGTAATAAAGCGTATCCATATTAGCCGCGTTTGCCGGAGCAAGCAATAAAAGCGTTACCCCCAAAGTAAGCCCGCCTGCGGCAAAGTAAAAATACGACGGAATTTTAAGCCCGCGGCTTTGCATATAGACAGGCGCGCAGGCAAACAGCATAAGCGAGCAGGGGCCTATAGTTTCCCCGCACATGCCCAAAATAATCCCGCCTAAAAATAAGACGGCGCGCAAAAGCCGCGCATCTTTGAAACCCAGTTTTTCCAAAACCATCGCTTTAAGAAAAATAAGCGCAAGAAGAAAAGGCACAAAAGACCAGCTGTAATTGACCGCGCCGCCTATCCAGAACAAAGTATTATCCGGCTGCGCGGCGGCAAATACTGACAGGAACATTATCAGTACGACCGCGCTTAAATCTTTCCCCGAGGAGAAATCGGGCCGCCTTAAGAAAACCAAATAAAACATTAAAAATACGTTCAGCAGCTGCACTAAAGGATTAAAAAGCACGAAAGACCACTTGCCCAAATATAAAACAACGCCTCCCAAAAAACTGAGAAGACGCGGCGTTACATGAGTATAAGCAAAATGAAAAGCGGAAAAAATACCCGCCACGGTTTTGGGGGCATATCTCGCCTCGTCTATCGTATAAGGATACCAATAACTGAGCAGCGCTATAAAAAAACAGTAGCAGCCTGCGGCAAGAATCCACGGCAAATATGTTTTTAGAGGCATTGGGGATACATTTTTCATATTATCAGTTCCTGGCGTCGCTATATATTAAGAGTTCCGTTTTATACAGTTTCTTTCTGCTTATCACGCTAGACCTAAACATAGGCTCAAAAGAAGCGTCAATACTTAGATTTTTGTTAGGCCCCTGCGCCGCGCGGAAATGCGAAACTGAAACAAAAGGAATTTTTTTATCTGTCGCTTCCTCTATAACAGCGTTTCTTGCGCATTCCTGCTTATGCAAATCGTAATAAGGAAACATAAAAGACGGCGCAAAAGGCAGCGCGCAGGCAAACGCAAAAAGCGCGCACCATTTAATAAGAGGAAACTTAAAATAAAGTCCCGCAAACTTAAGGAGGAAAATAAAAGAAATGCCGCTCATCAGTACCGCAGAATAAAGCAGCCTCCCTTGAAAAGGGACAAATGCAAGGGGCATAAAAAGCACCAAGGAAACGACAAGACAAAGAAAAGAAAAAAGAAAATCTTCGTTCTTAAATATTTTTACGCCTTTATCCAAAACAAACAAAAACAGAAGCAGCGCCGTCACGGGCGGCAAATAGAAATTTATTGCTATCATATATTGAAAATGCGCCAAATGCCAAAAAATATTTTTAAGGAAGCCTGCCTCGGAAAAAACCTGCGCGCTTATGTTTTGCATTCTCATCTGATAGGCCGGCGCAGTAAACATCAGCAAAAGCCCGCCGGCAATACCGGTTAAAATGAAGTAAAAATACGCGGGAAGAACAGCTTTTTTTATTTTAAGGTAAACTGCCGCGCAGATAAATAAAATAAGCAGCGCGGGGCCGTTATTTTCATTTGTAAGCCCAAAGATAAGACCGCAGGCAAATAACAGGGCTTTTATATACCAAACATTCCTAAAAATATCTCCGCGCAAAAATTTTCTAAGCAGTATCAAAGCAAAAATAAACGGAACAAAAGCCCAACTGTAACTTGCCGCGCCGCCTGTCCAAAACATAGTCTGATCGGGCTGGGCGGAAGCAAAAACGGAAATCAGCATTAATAAAACAAAAATCCAAAAATCCCCAAACGTCTTTATGGCGGGACCGCGCATATGGATAAAATAAAATATCAGCCATACCGAAAAAAGCTGCACAAGTGGATTTAATATAACAAACAGCCATTTGCCCGCATATAAAACAAATATATACGGCACAAACCCTATGCGGCCGCCCATAGTATTGTAAATCTGGCTGAGAGCTGCAAGAATGTCGGATAAAGATAAGTGGGGCAAAACCAGTTCGTCTATTGTATAAGGATACCAATAACTGAGCAGCGCTATAAAAAAACAGTAGCAGCCTGCGGCAAGAATCCAAAACAAAAGCGGATTATTTATTTTTATCTTCTTTGTCATAGGAAGGGTTTTCCTTCTCAGAAGAAACTTCCCCGAACTTGGAGGGGAGGGGTTCTACGTCTGTATTTTCGTCTAAGGACGCGGAGGGAAATAAATGGCCGAATAAAGCGTTTTCCTTTTGGAGGTTCGCCTTTTTATTCTTCTTTGCCTTATCTTGCCCGCTTTCACCCTCAACAGTTTTCCGCGAGGACTTTTTTACAGAGGGATTTTTGTAAGAGGCTTTTTTCTCCTTCTTAAACTGAGGAATTAAGTGTTTGACCAGAGCCAAAATAAAATTCTTCTCTTCCAGTTTGCGCTCCAACTGGCGTATGCTTTGCTTCATTTCTGCTTTGGAAAATATTTCGTCGTCGCTTAAATCCTTGTCAAAAGAAAATCTCTGTTTGGGATATATGCTTCTGCGCCCCGTTACCAAAAAACTTACTATGCACGAAACCGCCGCGTAAGGCGCTATGGAAGCGCCAAAAAGCTCTATTGCCATAACGCTTGCCGCAAGCGGCGTGTTAGCCACGCCGGCAAGCACGCTTACCACGCCCAAAGCCGCAAAAGCAGATGTGCTGAAACCCGTAATGTTACCGAAGAAATATCCCGCATTTGCGCCTATAAAAAATACCGGCGTTATAAGCCCGCCCACGCCGCCACCGGCAAAAGTAAGCGCGGTTGCTATAATCTTAAACAAAAACCCGAATGGAGCTGCCGTATCGCCGGCTAAAATTGCGTCTACGCGCGTCATGCTCAACCCCAAATAGGCGGGCGAGGTTAAAAGGGCAAGGGCAATAAGCAAAAGCCCCGCTAAAAGACATTTCAAAAGCACAGAGTGCTTCACGGCTATAAATCTGAAAAGTATCTGCGCTATTTTAAGGGTTTCTATCATAAGCAAAGACACCAGCCCGAAAAATATTCCGCCGAAAATTACCGAAGGTAAAGAACTGTCCGTAATATTTATAGCGCCTAAAGTCAAAGCGTGATAAACATATTCCACCCCCATAAGCTGCGTTACCTGATAAGACGTTATGCCCGCAATAAAAGCCGGGAACATAACTTCGTAGAACACCGTGCCAACGCTTAAAACTTCCAGGCCGAACAGCGCGCCCGATATCGGCACGCCGAATACGCCGGCAAAGCCCGCGCTTACGCCGCAAATCATAAGTTTGCGCCTTTCGTTTTTATTAAAAGAAAATAAATCGGCAAAGAAAGAAGCCGCGCCCGCGCCGACGTCCGCGCAGGGCGATTCCTTGCCCGCGCTGCCGCCGCAGGCTATGGTGACTATCGGCAGGAAAAAAGATTTAAGAGAGGATATAAGCGAAATGCCGCGCTTTTCGTTTATGGCGGCAATTGCGTCGTTAGTTGAAAAATCCGTATCGTCTGCGGCTACTTTTCTTGCGAGATAATTGGAAACGTAAAGCCCCAGGGGCAACAGCAGAAAATAATAGTTAAAACTGTTTGTAAACTTTATGCAGACGCCCAAAAGCTTCAAAAAAGCGGCGTTAAAAATACCCACCACCACGCCGATGAAGAAGGAGGCCAAAAACCACTTCAAAATATTAAAGAAAGCAATTTTACGTCTGAGTACGAACTCTGTTTTCATCTATATGTTTGAGATAAGCATTATGCCCAGCACCAGGAATACTAATGAAAGCAATATTTTTGTTAAGCCCAAATGGCGTTTGAAGCAGTTGCTTATCCCCTCCGATTTACAGCCCGCCGCAGATAATATGAAGACGCCCAAGAGAGGCAAGATAAACATCACATTATACAGCAGCAGATAAAGTATGGCCCGCACGCGGAACTGCGGATCCTGTAAAATCAAGACTATGGTAGGTATATAAACCTGCCCCGTGCAAACAGCTTCCACCAGAGAAACGATAAAACCGACTGCAAAAGAAGCAATTATAAGACGAAGGGGACTATCCGTATTTTTGCCTCTTAAGAAAAACCCTATAACTTTATTTATGCGCGCCTTGAGACTCGCCGGCAGCTGCAAAAGCATTGTTTTACTGTCTTTTGTTTTCCTGTAAACCAGAAAGTCATAAACGCTAAGCCCGAAGAAAATGAAGCAAACAGCCGCCGTTAAAATATAAAAAACTTTAATCAGCGCTTGAAACCCCTCCAAAGCGTAAAGTACTTTGAAAAACCCAAAACCCAGCAAAATATACGTCAAAAAAACCGCCAGACAATACGCCGAGCCGACGTATATAACCTCTTTCTTATTATATCCGTAAATAGTAAGAAAAGAAATAAAAAATACGATTACCGCAAACGCGCAGGGATTTATGCCGTCTATAAGCCCGTTTATGACAATAGCCGCAAAAGTAATGCTTTGAAAAGTTTCTTTTACGTCAACTTGGCCAGGCGAAAGGGGGCGGGCGTTATCTTTAATTGCCTGCTCTATGGCCGCAACGGCCTCTGTTCCGATGCGCGTGGGATAGCCTATAATAAATTTATCCCCCGCAATTAAGGCGGGCACGGCCGCGTCCGCTTTATATTCTTCCGCCAGTTTGCCCAGCTTTATATTATTGCCTTCTTCAGACGTATCATATTCCACAAAATTCACTTCGTCCTTATATTGGCCTTTAAGCAAAGGCAGCATTTCTTGTTTGAATTTAATGCAATGTATGCAGGAAGGAGAAGTAAATACATATACGTCAACTTTGCTTTGCGCAGAAGAAAATACGGGAAGAGCCAAAAAAGCAATCAGCAATAATTTCTTCACCTTACATTCCCCCCGTCTGAAGAAACTTAAAAAATTCCGCAACGCCGTTCATAACCATATTGACGGACATCAAAATTAAAAGCATGCCCATAAGCCTTTCCATCGCGATAAGCCCGCGTCTGCCCAAAAGATTGCTTATAGGAAAAGACAGCATCAAAACAACCGCGTTTGCCGCCGAAGCTATTAAAAGCGAAGCCAACAATTTAAGGGCCGTCATGGCGGGCGAAGCCGATAAAATTAAAAGCATGCTCAGGCTTGCCGGCCCCGCTATAAGAGGAATCGCCAAGGGGACTATAAAAGGCTCCTCGTCTTTTGGATTTGTTTTTGTTTCCCCGTCTTCCAGAGAGTTAAAAACAAGCTTTACGGAAATAATAAATAAAATTATGCCGCCCGCAATAGGCATGGAGTAACCTTTAATGCCAAGCCAGTTAAGCACGCCCTTGCCCGCAAAAACAAATAAAAGCATTATGGCAAGAGCAATTGCAATCTCCCTGACCAAAACGCGGGAGCGCCTCTCCGGCGCAACTTTTTTTAACGCAGTTATAAATAAGGGAATATTA
>JAEWSL010000064.1 GCA_023398295.1 Elusimicrobiota bacterium
CTGCCCCGGCGATGGCGCATCTTTCAATGATACACGGGCCAGACGGGACAAAGCTTTCCAAACGCCACGGGGACACCAGCGTTATGGAATATAAAAAGCAGGGTTATCTGCCGCAGGCTCTGATAAACTATCTTGCTTTACTGGGGTGGAGCACGGCGGACTCCCAGCAGATTTTCAAACAGGGTGAGCTGGAAGAAAAGTTTGATATTAAAGGCTGCCAGAAAAGCCCCGCCGTTTTTGACACTGTTAAATTGCAGTGGATGAACGGCGACTATATCCGCCAGCTTACCTGCGACGAACTTTACGCCGCCGCCAAGCCTTTTATTGACGAGGCGGGTTTTGCCAAAGGCGCGGAAGACGAATATCTTAAAAAAGTTGTTGCACTTGAGCAGGAAAAATATAAAACTTTAAGGGATATTCCCGCGCTTATAAATTTCTTCTTTGAAGATGTTAGATACGAAGAGGAAGCTGTGAATAAAGTTTTTAAGGCCCCCACGGCAAAGCCCGCGCTTGAGGCTATGCTTAAAGCCTACGGCGCGCTGGAGGATTTTACCGAGCAGTCTTTGGAAGCTGCGGCGCGTTCTGCCGCCAAAGAAAACGGCTTAAAAGCGGGGCAGGTTTTCCATCCTGTGCGCGTTGCCGTTTCGGGGCGCACGAACGGGCCTACTTTGTTTAAGATGCTTGAATATATGGGCAAAGAAATGGTATTAAAGAGAATGGGGATTGCGTTATCTCTTTGCTAAACGATGTTGAGTAAACGATGAAATATTGGTACTTAAAAGGGGAGGACCTCTTCGGCCCTGCCGAAGCTCGGGAGATTCTTCGTGATTCTGATTTCACGAAGGATACTCTTGTCTGCCCCGAACCTCACTGCGAAAAACAAAAATTCTGGAAACCCGCCTACAGATATAACGAAGACTTTAATTTTTCCAAAGAAGAACTGCATGATATCCCGCAGGAAACGGAAAACGGCTTTGAACTTGAGATAGAAGATCTTACAAAAAATCCTCTTTACGATTCCGAATCCGTAAGGGAGGAAACCTTTAGGGAAGAAGCGGAAAAAGAAGAGCGCGAAGAGCGCAAAGACCATGCCGAGGATTTTTTTGTAAAAGCTCTCAGCGCACGGGAAGAACCGCCCGCTCCCCAACCTGTTTGCGAACCGGAGGAAGAGCAAAATAAGCTGGCGCAAATGCTTCAGGCTGACGAGGATACTCTTCCCACCGCCGTAACGAGGGATTTTGCCCAGGATTACGGCGGCGAAATTTCTAACAAAACAAAAATTTTCATCAGGTCGGAGCTTACAAATCCCAAGGAAATGTCCCAAAGCGAGAAGAATGCTCTTGATCCCAAAAACATTGTCTTAAGACTTATGGGCACAGTGCCTTCGCGCGTGCTGGACGTTCCCGCGGCGGCTTCCGCCGCGGCTGCGGCGGAGCAGAACCCGTCGGTACAAAAGCAAAGCTCCGAGCCTGAAAAAGAGTCCGAAGTTTCCGAGGGCACTTTATTTACTCCGCGGCCCAAAACATTAGGGCCCGTGGTGGTTACTCCGGAAAAGGAACTTATAACTGAAGTCCGCTCTTTGAAAAATAAGCCCGAGGACACAAGTTCCGGCCTGATAAAAGAAGGCGTTATAAAAGAAGATGATTCTTTTGAAGAGGAAGAGCCGGAAGTCTATATAAGCAAAGAGTTGAGGGAAACTCCCGCGCGGGCCGAAGGCGGCGCGCGGGCCGAAGCTCAGGAGGAGAAGAAGCCGGAAGTCCCTCTTCCCACGTTTTTTGATACGGAAGGCGTCCTTGTGCAGGGCGAAGGGCAGGATATTAAAAGCTCCGCCTCTTCTGTTTCCGAGAATACTAAAACCGTTCCCTCCACGTTTTCCGAAACGGTGAGCGCTGAAGATAAGTCCGCAGAGGCTTTTCCCATGTCCCTTCCCAAAAACGCCGCGCAGGACGAAGATGACGACGCCGAAGAGGAAATCCCCCATATTTTTGATAACAGCAGTTCCGACGACGGCATTTTTTCGGTCCTCGGCGCGAAAGGACAAAAGCAAAATCAAAGTTTAGAAGACATTGATAAAGAAGAAAAAGAAGAAGATGTCGCCTCGGCGGCGCCGTCTGCGGCGAAAAAAGTGTCTTCAACTGCAAACGCCGTGCCTACGATTAACGGCAAAATAATCAGTTCTTTTGAAGGGCATTCTGACGTCAGAAGGCCCAAGAACGATATAATTTATATTTTAATTCTTTTTATGGCGCTTGTTATGGGCGTAGCTTTGTTTATGACTTTTGTTATGCAGGGCGGCAAGACAAAGAAAACTTACTCGTACGTTACGCAGAAAATACAGGAAAGACAGAAGACGGAAACTTTGCCGCAGGCCTCCGCCGTTTTGGAGGGCAATAATGCCGCTTCCGCCGCCGAACCTTCCGAAGACGAGCTTGAAACAAATAAGCGCAGCGCGCAGAACATTGTAAAAGGCATTGCTTTGGAACAGGAAGAAACAAGCCTTGTGGCCTACCTTGATAAAAAATATGAAGGTTATACTACGGAATGGCGCGCGGATTTATTGCACGACGACACTTATATTGTGGAGTTTGTGGCAAGAAGAATAAGAAAAGAACCCGTGCAGTACATTTTTTCCGTTAATCTTACGGACGAAAAAGTGCAGGGCGACAATACTATAGCAAGGGAATTGCTTACAAAAAAATAAACGGCTGAAAAAGGAGATATCCCTATGGTTACATTAGACGAGTTATTCCAAATTATGAAAGATAAAGGCGCTTCCGACCTGCATCTTACGGTTGGCATTTCGCCTGTTTTGCGTATTGAGGGGGGGTTATTTGCCACGCCCTTTGAGCCGCTTACGCCCGAGATGGTGCAATCCCTTATATATTCCATTATGAGCGAGGAGCAAAGACAAAGATTTGAAAGCAGCAACGAACTGGATTTTGCTTTCTCCTTAAAGAGCATAGGCCGCATGAGGGTAAACGTTTACCGCCAGCGCGGCTCGGTCGGGGTGGCTATAAGGGCGATACCTTTTGAATTTAGGACTTTCCGCCAGCTGGGTTTGCCCCTGGCGGTTGATAATCTTGTGCATTTGACCAAAGGCCTTGTGCTTGTAACGGGGCCGACAGGCTCGGGCAAAAGCACTACGCTTGCCAGCATGATAAACTTCATCAACGAAAATTACGGTTACCATATTATGACGGTGGAGGATCCTATTGAGTTTGTGCACGAGCATAAAAAGAGCATTGTAAACCAAAGGGAAGTCGGCGCCGACACCAAAGATTTTGCTACTGCCCTGCGGTATGTTCTAAGGCAGGATCCCGACGTAATTTTAATCGGCGAGATGCGCGACTTGGAAACAACCCAGCAAGCCTTAAACGCGGCGGAAACGGGCCACCTCGTTTTTGGCACTTTGCATACAAGCGACGCCATGCAAACCATTAACCGCATAATAGATATGTTTCCGCCCAATCAGCAGGAGCAGGTAAGAACGCAGTTCTCTTTTGTTTTAGAGGCAATTTTATCCCAGCAGCTTTTGCAGACTGCCGACGGCAAAAGCCGCGTGCTTGCGCCCGAAGTGCTTTTGGCCACGCCTGCTGCGCGCGCTCTTATAAGGGATAGAAAGACCGAGCAGCTCGTCCACGTTATGCAAACCAGCCAGAAAGCCGGTATGATTACCATGAACCAAAGCTTGGGCGATCTTTATATGGCCAACACCATTACCTATCAGGAAGCTATTTTCCATTCCAGCGACGTAAACGACCTCAAGAGCTATCTTGACCAGCATATGCGCTGATAGTTTTCTCTTTCGGTATTTTTCCGCGCTCAAACAAAAAAACGGGATTAAAAATCCCGTTTTTTTGTTTTTTCGCAATTTTATTTTATCAAAACAAATTGCGCTTAGCGGGAGTTGAACCCGCATCTTCGGCTTCGGAGGCCGAGGCTCTATCCATTGAACTATAAGCGCCTCTTTTTTCCTTCAGCTTTTTTACTTCGGCTTTTGAGTTTAGGCTTCGTTTTCGCGGGCTTAACTACCTGTTCGCTCGCGCTCACTGCCGCGGTAGTCCGCGCCCGCTCAGGCCTCGCCTAAACTCAAAAGCCTCGTAAAAATTCTTGCAGAAATCCTCGTAAAAATTCTTTCTTTTGCTGATTGCCGCGGTAGTCCGCGCCCGCTCAAGCCTCGTCTAAACTCAAAATCCTCGTAAAAAATTACCGTTTAGCCGCGTTAAAAAATTATTTAACTTGCTTTCCAACGCGCTCGTAGCCTTTTGCGGAAATAATTTTTACCTTAAGGATTTTTCCCGCTTCAACCGGTTTTTGAAAGCGCAGCGTGCCGTCAATATCGGGCGCGTCTTTATATGTGCGTCCTATGTTTTGGCTGTCGCTTACAGCCTCCACAACGCTGCCCGCAAGCTTTTTATTTATCCCGTCAATAACGCGGCTTTGCGTTTTTTGCAACTCGTCGGCTCGCGCGCGTTTTATGGCGGGCGGTATCTGCCCTTTCATATCATAGGCTGCGGTATCTTTTTCGCGGGAATATTCAAATACGCCCACATTGTCAAACTTATATTCTTTTACAAAGGCGTTAAGTTCTTCAAAAGCCCTGTCGCTTTCCTGCGGGAATCCGACGATAAAATTTGTCCTTATCGCGATATCCGGCATTTCTGCGCGCAGCATTTGCAAGACCTCTTTTATTTGCGCTGGCCCGCAATGGCGGCGCATATTTTTCAAAATATCGCTGTTTATATGCTGCAGCGGGATATCAAGGTAATTAAAAATTTTTTCTTCCGCAGCCATAATTTTCGCCAGTTCTTTTGTAACGCGGTGCGGGTAGGCGTACATTATTCTTATGCGTTCAAGTTTTTTTATTTTTACGAGTTTTTTCAACAGTTCTTCAAGCTGCGGCTTGCCGTATAAATCGGTTCCGTAAGAGGTTGTGTCCTGCGCTATTAAAGAAAATTCTTTCACGCCGTTTTGCGCCATAATGCTTGCTTCCCGCACTACTTCTTCAATGGGTTTAGAGCGGTAAATCCCGCGTATAAAAGGTATTGCGCAGTAGGCGCAGCGGTTATTGCAGCCGTCTGCAATTTTAAGATAGGCGCTGTGCGGCAAAGTAAGGCTTATTTTATACTCTGGGCTGTGCAGGGTTTTGGGAATGGGGGCAAAAAACTGGCCCTTTTTTGCGAAGATATTTTCAATTTCCGCCTGTTTTGCCAGCGAAAACACATTGTCCACCGAGGGGAAAGTATTTTTTATCTCTTTTCCCAGCCGCTCGGCTGCGCATCCCGTTACAAGAACTTTTTTTATTTTGCCCCGCTCTTTAAGTTTAAGCGCAAATTTAATATTTTCCCGCGCTTCTTTTAGCGAGGAGGCTAAAAACGCGCAGGTGTTTATTATGACAGCCTCGGCTTCGTTTAGGTCAAAAGTCAGCTCGTGGCCGCAGGCGGCCAGGCGGGCGCAAAAGTCCTCGCTGTCGGTAAGGTTTTTGGGGCAGCCCAAGCTTATTAAATAGAATCTCATTATATATAGGATATCAAAATTTCAAAGCTAAATAAAATTTGCTATCATTTTGTAAGGCGCAAAGCGCGCCGGGGAGGTATTTTTATGAAGCGTTTTCTACTCTTAATTGTATGCGCCGCGTTTTTAGGGGCCTGCGGCCAAAAAGAAGGGGGCAAAATCGGCGGCAGAAAAGTGGCGAGGAGCAATCAATACCTAACTATGCGCGGCTCTCTGCAGATATTGCCTTTGGGGCATTCTTCCGTGCTTCTTAAGCTAAACGACAAAATTATTTATATTGATCCTTTCGGTAAAACGGCGGACTATGCAAAACTTCCCAAGGCGGATCTTATTTTAATAACCCACGCCCATAAGGACCATTTGGATAAAGCCGCAATTGACGCCGTTAAGAAAGAAGATACAAGAATTCTTATTTCCAAAAACTCCAAGAAGGAACTGCCCGAGGGC
>JAEWSL010000011.1 GCA_023398295.1 Elusimicrobiota bacterium
CTAAGATAGTTAAATATTTTTAACACATTCGGAAGCAACAGGGCATTCATCGCACTTTGGATTTTTCGGGTGGCAAAAATTTCTTCCTATTTCCCAACAGGAAAAATCAATAATCCCCGGGAACTTAGGGTTAATTTCTCTGGCCTTGTATATGGCCATATTAATATCATTAATGTCTTCAATAAAACCCATACGCTTCATAATTCTTCTCACGTGGGTATCAGGGGATATATCTATACAATAAAAGTCTGAGAAAGGCACTTTAAATTGCCTGGCCAGTATATTTGTAGCCATAGTCGCTATTTTTATGCCGCAACCGTGGAATTCTAAGAATCTACATACCACAGTTGCACTTGAGGGGTTCCCCCTCCAAATGTTTGAAGCATCATAATTGTATTTATTAGCTATGTCCTGAATAGCCAAATAGAATTGCTCTGCACAATTTTTACTAAATCTGTGGAGTTTTTTTCTTATAAATATTTTTGTAAACGCAGATTTTGGCTGTTTAGCTAACTTTTTGAGATTAAAAGTTCCTATTTGTTTACAAACTTTATAAGGTATAGCCCACGCTTTTTCTGCCTTCATTTGTTTATCCATTATGCAAGCCAAAACAAAAAGATGGGGAAACTTTTTGATGTCATTTAAAAGGATATCTTGTTTGTCATCATTGACGAAATGAACTATTTGTCCATTATTTTTACTTCTGAATCTTCTTTCGGCAATTTTAAGAATAAGCAGTTTTCTCATAGTATTTTTATCCCCGCTTTAACCTTTTTATTATCATATGGTCAAACTAGATTCCTTTATCATTTGTTACTTTTTTCTTGAATTCTTCCCAAGTTATTATTTTGGGATTGCTAGGAAATTTGTCACGAAAATCTCTACTATTATTTACTATAAGGTAATCTATCGGATTTGATAATGAAAATAGATACATATAAAATTCAAAATCAAAATAATCGCTTTTTTCGGCTTTTCTGTCCTTCGTTATTATTATTTCTTTTAGAAGTTCTTTATAAGCAGCATTTAAATTCCTGAAAAACGATCCTTTAGATATTTTTATTAGTTCTTCTTCTGTTAGTGTAGAGTCATTTAAAAGAGTGACTAGAAAATTAATGAAATTCCCATCGAATAAATAGTTAAAAACGTCTTCTCTAGAAATATCTGGAAGGCCAACTATTGGTTTTTCTACACTCTTATTAAATTCTTCTTTTATTTTCTCTATATCTCTTGCAAATGCTTGTGTTAGCGATATTGTGTTTTCTACGATCAATTCTTTTACTTTTTTATCTTCAACTGTTTTGTTTCCAGAGGATAATGCTTTTAATAATTTTTTGAAATATTTCTGAGAATAGTTTTTTGCCTTTCTCCCAATAATAAAACATTTTTCTTGATCTATTAAAGAATCCCTATCAGGAAGAAAGTTTGAATTTAGTTTGCTAAATATCGATGCCTTACTTATGACAAAAGCTATATCATTTTTAATTTTGTCATCGGCACTATGGGAACATGTTTCGAAAAGATTGCTTGGAGTGACGAAAATCTTAAATGGTTTCAGTATTTCGATATCATTTTTATTCATCCCAAATAAGGCAGAGGAATCTAAAACCACCTTTAGTTTTTTCATATATTCTCTTGATTCCTATACCTACAGTAATCGGGTGTGTAAGGGCAATACTTTCTGACATTACCATAGGGTTATTATAGTAAAAAAGGTCTAAAATATGAGGCAAATCAATTGTGGGATAAAGCAAGATGGACTACACTTTGAGGGGGTTATTTGTTATAGTATAGAGGACGTAGAACATAAGGAGTTATGGCTGTTAATGTAGGCGAGAACCGCCTATTACAATTTTATTCTGTTTTTGGAAGTTTCGCGTGAGCGAAACAAGCTTTTGAGAAATCAAGGGCATAGTTGCAATCCAAAAACAGCTCGTTATCAGACACATAGTATTTAGCCTAATTAACTGGATATTATGTGTCGAATGTTCCCTGCCTTCGGGCAGGGGACTACGGCTGTTATATCTTGGGTTATGCAACTAGCTCAAATATGGCAGCCGTTTTTTATTGCCCAAAAGCTAAAAATAACTAGAGAGGTTAAAAATGAAGAAAAGCCTAATTATTGCGGTGTTGAGCATACTGGTTTTGGCAGGGTGTACAGTAGGCCTAAGGTGGCCAAAAACTGCGCAAGGCATTATTGACGCAGCTGAAGTATCCGAAGATACTTTTGAAAAAACAAAATGGGTGCTATTTTCCCCTATACGTCCGAATCAAATGACAGACCTAAAAGAAGTAACCGGGCAAAGCGCATGGACAGTAGCGGTAGGCTATTTTTATATTAGGGCATCTGTAAAAGAAAACAATATCCCGGAGTTTTTTCAAATATATTTTTCTACGGATTATTCAAGTTCTTGGGGCTTTTATAATAAAGCGATAGATAAAGACGGGGTGAACTTAAAATTTGTAGAGATAGACAGACAGGTTACGGGTTATAACACCACTGTAAACACAGATGAACAATTTGCAATAACCTTTGACAAAGCCTATTTAGAACAGCATAAAAACGATAATTTGATTATAAAGGTTTACGGGAAAAGAAAGAACTTTGTGTTCTATGTTCCGCAATATTACTTAGAAGGTGTTTACAACTATTTCTATAAGGAAACATTATGAAAAAACTAGCATTGCTTGTATGTTTGTTCTGCCTCCCCCTTGTATCATCGGCAGGAATAAATCCGTATATTAAGGGCAATATTGGATACAACTATATGAATTTGGATACTAAGGGAAACTACCGCATAGAAAGCAGTAGCCTTTTTAAGGGAAACGGATATAATTTGGGGCTTGCTTTAGGAAACCAATTCTCCGATAGGTTTAGAGGTGAAATATCATATTCTTTTATCAAGACAAATGCGTCTTCTGATTTCGATGTAAGAGATATTAGCGGACTCTTAGGAACTGTCTTGCCACCAAAAGTAAAGCAACAGATTATTCTCTTAAATGGCTTTTATTATCCCGTCAAAAAAATGAGGATAAATCCTTTCATAGGGGCAGGGGCGGGCTGGGGATTTTTAAGTAAAGCCACGTATATTGATATAAAAGCGGACGGAAATAACTTCGCCTATGCTCTTTATTTAGGAGTGGATTATGACATTACGGAAAAGATATCATTGGATATTACGGGCAATTATACAAGCATATTAGCCACATCGTCCTACACAAAGGATCTTTACAACTTTGGCGGAACTTTAGGTATACGGTATAGCTTTTAAATAGGTACGGGACTTAATAAGCAAAGCTGAAATGGACATAAAAAGGAAGCAGTTGGGCATAACTTATAGTTCTAAATATAATGGACTTTTACCTCTTCCCACAACGAAAATATTTGCAAAAGGATCTTTCTCTATTTTGCTTTTTTCTAATAAGTCGCGAAATTCATCATTTCCATCAGCGCGTCCTAGTCTTCCATAATCATCAAAAGAAACCAAAAGGGCTGTTTTATTGTTTACGGCGCTGGCATATTTTTCTTTTTTATCATTAATCCTTGTGATTATCATCTTTACGCATTTTTTATATCTCTCATCACATGAATAAAATTCAAAATACGGCTCATCGCTATTAACTATCTCACGCAAACCTTCTGTTTCTCTATCTGGACTAGAAGGCAGCCCGTAGTGACATCTATTCATCTTTTTCATGCTCAAAAGTTCATATTTATCAAATCCCACTTCCGTGATCTCCAAATATTTTATATTTTCCAGGCCCTCTACTTCGGCATCAGGGCCAACTGCCTTATCCAGGAACATTTTTATTTTAATTCCATGCCAAAGGTTCCTTTTTGCCTCTAACAATGTTTTCATAGGAAAAATTTCTCCCTCAAAAAGAGACCAGTCGCCCTCCCGCAAACGCAGGTTATGTACGTCAGTAGTTGTCTTAAGGACTTCATCAACTTTATTGATAAAAGTTTCTGAATCCAGAGGAGTTTTAAATGGTTCCAAAATACTCATACTTTACTCTTCCTCCTAGACTAACTTCATCTCAAATCAATAACTATCTGAATATTATTTTAATTATATGAAATGCCCCTAAAACAACTCAAAGGGTAGCCAGAAAATGCTGTATGTTTTTAGTTAAAAGCCTGCTCTGTGGAAAGAAGAGAAGACTATCCGCTGGGGAAATAAGTATGCTCTGGGTCAACTTTAAAAAAGAAGTGGACAAAAAAAGTTTTCGGCGGAGCATGATTTTTGGATTTTATAAAAACTTTAAAAACATGGTCCAAAAGCGGATGCTTTCAGTCCGATACTAAAAAAATCCCCGACGACAAAAAATGTCTTCGGGGAATTTATCTAATTAATTTACACTATAAAACGGAGAGGGAGGGATTCGAACCCTCGATACGGGAAATTCCCCGTATGACGGTTTAGCAAACCGTTGCCTTCAGCCTCTCGGCCACCTCTCCAGTAAATTCCACTAAACTTAATGAAATTGCAAAAAACTCAAATTTTGCGCGCTTTACCTCATCGCGGAACCTGCCTTTGCGGGGCGGCGGCAAGTTCTTATCCGTCTATCAATTATAACAAAATATTACTCCCTTTCCTAACAAAACCCTAAGGCAAAGACGGCCGCAAGACGCGCTTCAATAAATTAAATCTATTCAAAATCCCACGCGTTTGCGCCAAAGCTGCTTTCAATAAAATTTATAAGATTTTCGTTAAGGAGCACCCTTTTATTTGTTCTTATAAGAGTGTTCCCGTCATTTTCTTTAACCTTAAAAAACACTTCGCTTACGCCGCGCGCCGCGTTAAAAAGAGAATTGAGATAGACAAGCTGCTCTTCCTTGGCGTTAGGCGGGATAGTGACAATAAACTTGCGCGCGCGGCGCGAAACCGCGGATAAAACAGGCTCCACGGAATTTAAGATAAGCTCGGGACGGGCGGACATATCGTCCCCGCGCACGTCGCCGCTTGCGACGACTAAAGTATTTACCGCAAGGCTGCCGCTAATCCTGTCCCACGTGCCGGAAAATGCGTTTAAGGTTATAGACTGGTTTTCATCTTCAAGCGTAAGCTGGGCCCAGTTTTTCTTGGTATTTTTATTTTGTCTTTTTTTAATTCTCGTTATAATACCTGCTATTTCAACGCGGCCTTTTATGCCTTTTTCGTATAAATCCGATATGGAGCATTTTGCTATCAATTTTAAGTGGCGGGAATATTTTGCCATAGGGTGGCCGGAAAAATAAATGCCCAAAACGTCGCGCTCGTAATTTAGCATTTCGGTTTCGGTAAAAGGCTTAACTTCTTTGCCGCCATTTTCGGGCTTTACTACGGAGGAGTTTATATCAAATAAAGCGTCGCCAAACAGGCCGCCGTCGCAGCTTTCTTTTTCTTTTTTTATTGAGTTAACGCATTCAAGCATTTGCTCCACTTCGCTTAAGGCTAAAGCGCGCGCAAGCTTTGGCGGGGCATCATATAAGCCGTCCAAAGCGCCGGCCATAGCCAAACTCTCTAATGCTTTTTTATTGGCTTGCGAAGTGTCTATGCGCATGCATAAATCTTGCAGATTTTTATAAGGCCCGTCTTTTTTGCGCTGTTCCACTATGCTTTTGCAGGCCTCCCCGCCAATGTTTTTTATAGCCAGAAGGCCAAAGCGTATTGCGTCTTTGCCCTGGGGAGTGAGCTCCACGGTAAAAGTTTCTTCCGATTTTTGCACGTCGCAAGGCAGAATTTCAAAGCCCATGCGGCGCGCTTCCTCCAGATAGGTGGCAATTTTATTTTCCCTGTCCTGGGAGCCTATGGCGTTATGCCCGATTTCGTTTGTAAGCGCGCTGCACATAAATTCTACGGGATAATTTGCCTTAAGATAGGCCGTCTGATATGCCACCATGGCGTAAGCTACGGAATGGGATTTATTAAAGCCGTACTCGGCAAAACTGGCCATTTGGTCAAATATTTTTGTGGAAAGGCGTTCTTTTGCGCCGTTACGGGCGGCGCCTTCCACAAATTTGGCGCGGAATTTTTCCATTATGTCAATTTTCTTTTTACCCATGGCTTTGCGCAGCGTATCGGCTTCGCCGGGGGTAAATCCGCTTAAGGCCTTTGCAATTTCCATAATTTGTTCCTGATAAATCATGGTGCCGTAAGTTTCTTTTAAGACGGGCTCCATAAGCGGGTGGTCAACGCTGACTTTTTCAAGCCCGTGCTTTCTTTTTACAAAACTATCCAGCATGCCCGATTGCATGGGGCCCGGCCTGTAAAGCGCGACCAGGGCCGAAATATCGCTAAACTGAGTCGGCACAAGCCTTTTTACCAAATCGCGCATACCGCCGCTTTCCAGCTGGAATATACAGGTAGTCTGCGCGCTGCAAAGCAGCTCGTAGGCTTTTTTATCGTCTAAGGGGATATTGTCTATATCAATAGTTACGCCGCGCAGCTGTTTTATAAGTTTAAGAGTATCGCTTATGACGGTAAGCGTTCGCAGGCCCAAAAAGTCAATTTTAAGCAGGCCTAAATTGACCAAAGTTTCGCCCTCAAATTGGGTCGTAATAACGTCGCGCGCACCTTTTGCAAGCGGGGTATATTTGCTGATTTCGTCTTTAGTAACTAAAATGCCGGCAGCGTGCACGCCGGTATGTCTTTTAAGGCCTTCTATTTTTTGGGCAAAATCAAAGAGCTGTTTTACTTTAGGATCCCTTTCCATCTCTTCACGCACTTCTTTTACCGTTTCAATAACGGAACTTAGTTTTGTATTTGCGTCATCGGGAATAAGCTTGGTCAGACGGTTGGAATCGGCCACGCTGAACCCCATCACGCGCGCGGTATCCTTAAGGGCCAGTTTTGCTTTCATAGTGCCAAACGTTATAATCTGCGCGACGTTTTTGCCGCCGTACTTGCGGCGCATATATTCTATTACCTCTTCGCGGCCGGCGTCGGAAAAGTCTATGTCCAAATCGGGCATGCTGATGCGGTCGGGGTTAAGAAAACGCTCAAAGAGCAAATTGTTTTTTATCGGATCAACGCGCGTTATATCCATGCTGTAGGCCACTAAAGAGCCCGCGCCCGAACCCCTGCCCGGGCCAACGGGAATATGCCTGCTTCTTGCATAACTTATAAAGTCCGCCACTATCAAAAAATAACAGGCAAAGCCCATTTTGGATATAATGCCGAGCTCGTAGGTAAGCCTGCCTAAATAGTCCTGCGGTATATCGTCGGTCTTAAGTTTTTTCTTAAGGCCTTCTAGACAAAGGAATTTAAGATATTCTTCCTGCGTGTTAAACTGCGCGGGAATATCAAACTGCGGCAAAATAAAGCCTTCCTGCTTAAATTCCAAATTGCATTTCTCGGCAATTTCAAGGGTGGAGTCAAGGGCCTGCGGGGCGTAATCAAAGAGTTTAGCCATCTCTTCGGGGTTTTTGAAGTAGAGTTCCTGCTGAGTCATTTTTAAGCGGTTTTCGTCGTTTAAGGTTTTGCCCGTTGCTATGCACATATGGATATCGTGGGCGAGGGAGTCTTCCCTCTTTTCATAGTGGCAGTCGTTGGTGGCAACAAGCGGGATACCGGTTTTTTTTGAGACTTCAAGCAATGTTTTTATGACCTCTTTTTCTTCTTTAATGCCGTGGTCCATAATCTCAATATAATAATTGCCTTTGCCCAGCATATCCTGATATTTAAGGGCAAGCTTACAGGTATCTTCAAATTTATTGTTAAGCGCGCTTTGCGCCAAAGCGCCTTTAAGACAGCCCGATAAAGCTATAAGACCGCCTTTATATTTTTCAAGCAAATCAAAATCAATGCGCGGATGATAATAAAAACCGTCAACCCACGCCAGGGAGTTAAGCTCCATTAAATTATGATAGCCTTCCAGGTTTGAAGAAAGAACCGTCAGGTGATTAACTGAAGAATGATTTTTATCAATAACATTATATTTGAAGGGCGTTACATAAAACTCGCAGCCGATAATGGGCTTTACGCCGACTTCCTTCATATTTTTATAAAATTCCAGCGCGCCGTACATATTGCCGTGATCGGTCATCGCCATGGCGGGGACTTTATTTTCCGCAAGGGTTTTAAGAAACTGCGAAGGCCCTTTTCCCGCTATGCGCAGCATGCCGTCAAGAAGAGAATATTCCGTATGATTATGAAGGTGGACAAAATTTCTCATTTTATTTTTTTGCCTAAAAAGATAAAATCTAACTAACAATAAAAGGGAGCTGTTATGTCTAAACATTATAGTAAATTAGTTGAGCGCAAAATCAAAAGTAAACGCTTGTACCGAGGAGTAATTGACTTTTTTGAGGACACCGTGCGCCTGCCAAATAAAGGCGTTTCCGTGCGCGCCTATATAGGCCACCACGGCGCGGCGGCCATACTGCCGATTTTTGAAAACGGCGACGTGGCCCTGGTGGAACAATACCGCTACCCCGTAAATAAAACAACGCTTGAAATACCCGCCGGCAAAATGAAAGCGGGGCAAACCCCTATTTCCTGCGCAAGAGCGGAGTTAAGCGAAGAAACGGGCTACACCGCCAAAACGATGAAACCGCTTTTAAGCTACTGCCCTTCCACCGCTTTTTCAAACGAAGTTTTGCGCATTTACCTTGCGCGCGGCCTTAAGGCAGGCAAACAGCATCTGGATAAGGACGAGTTTGTAAATCTTAAAATTATACCTCTTAAAAAAGCTTATGAACTTGTGGGAAAAGGCGCAATTATTGACAGTAAAACGATAATAGCCCTGCTCTATTACAAAATATTTGCGGAAAAAAGCGGAACATAATTTTATAGAATATACATAATGAAAATATTAGAAGGCAAGACTTTGGCGGAGAATCTGCGCGCCCCTCTCAATGAGAGGGCGCGCAATATCGCCGCAAAACTGGGCAGAAAAGCGCGCATGGCGGCCGTAGGCTGGAAAGGCGACTACGGGGCTTTCTATTATCTCAATAAAGAAGCGGAAGCCGCAAAAAAAACTGGCATAGACGCTGATATAGTTTTAATTGACGAAAAAACCCCGCGGGAAGCTTTTTTAAGACTTTTGGGGGCCGTCGGCTGCGATGATAATATTGACGCTCTGCTTGTTCCGCGGCCGCTGCCTCCGCAATTGCAAAACATTAACATAGCCCCTCTTTTTAACCCTGCGCAGGATATTGACGGGCAAGGCATATTTAGCATGGGACGGCTTTTTATCTGCAAAACCTGGGAAGATATTTGCTCTTTAACAACATTTACGCCCTGCTGCGCCATGGCCGTTATGCGCCTGCTGGATTACCATAAAATCGCTCTTGCCGGCAAAAGAGTTGCCGTCATAGGGCGCAGCAATATAGTCGGCGGACCGCTTGCAAAAATGCTTTTGTGCAAGGACGCCACAGTAACCGTATGCCACAGCAAAACTGAAAATCTTAAAGAAATTGTTTTGCAAAACGATATAGTGATTTCGGCCGCGGGCGTATTAAAGCTTGTAAAAAATGATATGCTGAGAAAAGGAACCGCGGTAATAGACGTAGGCACAAACTGCGATAACGGAGTCTTTTGCGGGGACGCTGATTTTGATACAATAAAGATGAATTGCCCCATTTCGCCCGTGCCGGGCGGCGTGGGGCCGGTAACATTGGCGTGTTTGCTTGAAAATATTATAATTTCCGCAGAGAGGAAGATAAAATGAAATATCTCTTGCCATTAATTTTTACGTGCTTAATTTTTTGCGCGTGCCAAATACAAAAGTCCGGCGTAAAAGAACGCTCTTTTGCCGAACAGTTTGCCGAACTTGAAAATGAGCCTCTTCAAAACCCGCAAGACACCGAAGTAGGCCGCCTTGCCATGCAGAGCGAGGGCGACCGTTACGCGGACGTTGAGCGCGAAGCCCAAAAAGAACGCCGCGCAAAGCCTCCCATAGTAGAATCGGAATATGTTTTCCAAATCAAACCGGAAAAAAGCGTTTACAGCTATACTGAATATAATGAGGTTTGGACCGCAGATCCTACGGCGCAAGATTATAAAAACACCAAAAGACTTTGGAAAAAACCAAGCCGTATAAACCCCGCCGCTCAGCCGGCCGCTCAGCCTGCCGCCTCGTCCCAGCCTTCAGAACAAAGCTCTTCTGACGAAGCGGGCTACGAATTGACGGAAGAATAATTTTTGGACGGCTTAAAATATTAAAATAATTTGGGATTATCGCTAAAAACCGCGTCAACCTTCATTTTTCTTAGGGTTTGCGCGGTTTTTATATCGTTTACGGTATAAACAAAAACTTTAAGCCCGCGCCGGTGGCAGGCGTCAATAATTTTTTTGTCTATTCTCTTTACGCTCATATGCAGACTTACGCAGTTTAAGGCAAGGATTTCTTTAAGATTAAATTTGCGCGCAAGACGGCCTATCTTTATTTTTTCGTCAAGCAGGCGCGCGCGTTTTAAGCAGGATAAATCAAATGAAGACAGCAGAATCCTGTTCTTATGCGCCCATTTACTCTCATTTAAGAGGCGCAGCAAATCAAGTTCTGCCGAGGGATATAAATTGTCGTCATTTTTTATTTCAAGGTTAAGTTTAACGCGCGCGGGTGCAATTTTTAATAAATCCAAAACGCGAGGAATTTCATATTTTTTAAGTTCCGCAAAAGTCATATCTTTAAGCGCGCGACCGTCTGGCAAGACATAATCGTGATATAAAACCAGGACGCCGTCTTTTGAGCGCTGTACGTCGGTTTCAATAAAATCCGCGCCCATTTCCATGGCGCGCTGAAAGGCGGCCAGAGTATTTTCCCTGCAAAACGCGCTTGCGCCGCGATGGGCGATTATTTTCATATCAATTACCGATAAAAACTTCTTTTAATTTATCAAAAACTTTCTGCGGCACTTCAAGACCTATGGAATTATCGCGCCCGCTTTTGGGACCGTGATGGTCGCTGCCGCCGCTGACTATAAGATTATATTTCTCCGCAATGGAAAGAAGGTCTTTTTTCATCTCAAGAGAATGCGACGGATAATAAACTTCCAGCCCTTCAAGCCCGCTGTTTACCCACGCGGGAAAATCCCAAATATCTTTAATTATGCCCGGGTGCGCTAAAAAAGCCTTGCCGCCGGCCTGCCTTATTATCCGTATAACCTCGCCGGCGCAAGGGCCGCGCGGCGGCACATAGCCCGCTTTACCCTGACAGAGATATTTCCTGAAACTCTCCTGCCTGCTCGGGGTAAACCCTTTGTTCTTAATTGCGTCGGCCACATGCGCGCGCGAAGGCGCGGTTTTGACTAGGCAGAAAACGTCTTCTTCCTCAAGGGGCAGGCCCGCTTCTTTTAACTGCGCTATTATCTTTCTTACGCGCTCAAAGCGGTTTTGCCTGTTTTGCTCCAGAAAATCGGCGAGCTTTTTGTTTTTAAGGTCAACTCCATAGCCTAGAATATGGAGATGATCATCTTCCCTCGCGCTTATTTCCACCGCGCCGATAAAGGGCAGTTTATATTTTTTTGCGGTTTCCTCGGCCTCGGGCACTCCGGCAAGGCAGTCGTGATCCGATATCGCCATTAACTGCACACCCGCGCGCCGGTACGCGCGCACGACTTCCGCGGGGGAAGAAGTGCCGTCGGATAAATTGGTATGGGCGTGTAAATCAATAAGCGGCATAATGCCTTTATGCTTTTTCTACCGAAGTTATTTGGGGCAGAGCCTCTTTTAAGAATTTTTCAATGCCGTTTTTAAGCGTCATCGTAGCCATGGGACATCCGCCGCAGGCTCCCGTCAATTTTACCTTTACTATGCCGGTTTTCTCGTCATAGCTTACAAATTCCACATCTCCGCCGTCGGCCTGAAGGGCGGGACGCACTTTTTGCAGCAGGGTTTTTATCTGTTTTTCCATAAATCCTCCGTGGTAATGTACCTATAATATACCATTTTTGCCGCTGGCCCGCCCCGGCTGAAACGTCTTGACTAAAACGGGGAAAAATATCATATAATTGTAATGAAGATGTAAATATGCTATGCTGATTATATATATATTTGCGAGGGTAGGATTATGAAAAATATTCTCAAATTTTCCGCAGCCGTATTAACAATTTTCCTGGCCGTAAGCGCATTTGCGCAGGCAAAATACGCGACCGTAGGCGTACAGACGGCTAATGTTCGCAAATGCGGCGGCACAAAATGCACCGTTAAATTTAAGGTCTGGAAATACACTCCCCTTGAAATGCTTCAGGTAAGCAAAGATAAAAACTGGGTTGAAGTAAAAGATTTTGAGGGCTTTAGAGGCTGGATACATAAAGACATGCTCTCCGAAACGCCCGGCGTTTGCGCAAAAAGCGACGTAAATATACGGAAATCTCCCAGCACTTCGGCCGAAATAGCGTGGATTGTTGAAAAAGGATACCCCCTTAAAGTCTTAAAGAAAGAAGGCGCCTGGTATCAGGTAACCGACGATGAGGGCACAAAAGGCTGGGTAAACGCTTCGGTAGTTTGGGGCTTTGCCGTTTATATTAAATAGGATTTGCTTTTATGAAATATTTTGTAGCCGTTCTTACCGCCTGCGTATTGGCCGCGGGAATTTATGCGGTATCCTCTCATAAAATAAAGGATAGCCGCTTTTCTCTTTCGGGACAGGTGGAAGTCGCAAACAGACTGCTTAAAAACGCCCAGGCAAATAACGTTTCCTGCGCGGTTATAGCCAAAAATGAAGCCGATGTTCCCATAGCCATAAAACGCGTCATCAACCCGCAGTTTCCCATGCAGTTTAATCTTTCCAAAGACGATTTGCTCTTAGATTCTTACAAAGGCAATATAAAACTTGAAGTGCAGATAAATTCCCACGGCAAATTAGGCATTTTAGAGCGCGGGGATATCTTCGGCTCAAGCGAAGAATATTATACTTCTGGCCAGAAGAATATAGTGCTGTTTGCCGATAAGATGATAGGCACGCCCACTTTAATAGGCGGACGCAATAAAAGCAATTTCTTCAGAACTGCCGCCAGATAATTTCCCTTATTGAAAAACCCCCGCTTTACGCGGGGGTTTTTTTGTCGCGCGCGCAAATAGTATAATATAGGCAGAGAAGAATTTTGCAGGGGGATATATGTGGGATTATACCGATAAAGTGCTTGACCATTTTAAGAATCCTCGTAACGTGGGCGAACTTAAAGACGCCGACGGGACGGGGCAGGTGGGTTCTTTAATCTGCGGCGACGCCTTAAAATTAATGATTAAGGTGGATAAAAAGACCGAAGTCATTACCGATATTAAATTCCAAACTTTCGGCTGCGCAAGCGCGATAGCCTCCTCCTCCGTCTTAACGGAAATGGCAAAAGGAAAAACGCTTAAAGAAGCCTCTAAAATCACAAATCAGGATATTGCCGACCGCCTGGGCAGCCTGCCGGAGCAAAAGATGCATTGTTCCGTAATGGGCATGGAAGCCCTTGAAGCGGCTATAAAAAGCTACCGCCAGGGAGGCAAACCCGTAGTCTTTGAAGAAGAGCCCGGCTCCCGCATAGTCTGCAAATGCTTTAACGTAACCGAGCAGGCTATAATAAAAGCTATTAACACAAATCATCTTGGCACCGTGGAAGACGTTACCCACTTTACCAAAGCGGGCGGCGCCTGCGGCGCCTGTAAAGGCGATATACAAAAAATTTTAGATAAAGTTTTGGCCTGCCGCCTGCCGCAAAAGCCCGCGCAAGAGAAGAAATCTTTTGTCAAAATGACTATCGTTGAAAAAATTAAAGCCGTTGAACAGGTTTTTGACCAGGAAATAAAACCGAAGCTTAATTTAGACGGCGGCAGTATAGAACTTGTTGACATAAGCGGCAATAAAATTTCGGTCAAACTGCTGGGTATGTGCGGCGGCTGTCCGAGCGCGTCTTTGACTATTAAGAATTTTGTTGAAAAAATATTGCGCGAAAAGCTTGAAGATAATTCCTTAGAGGTTACGCGCGTATGAAAGTAATTTACCTTGACAATAACGCCACAACGCGCACGCTGCCCGAAGTGCTTGAGGAAATGAAACCTTACTTTACCGAGCTTTACGGCAACGCAAGCAGTATACATACCTTCGGCGGGAAAAATAAGCACGCTATAGAAATAGCGAGGGAGAGGATATCTTCCCTCTTAAACGCAAACCAAAAAGAAATTATTTTTACAAGCGGAGGCACGGAAAGCGACAGCACCGCCATTAACAGCGCCCTAAAAGCCAATCCCGAAAGGAAACATATTATAACTTCCGCCGTGGAACACCCCGCCGTTTTGGAAGTTTGCAAAGACAAAGAAAAAGCGGGCTATAAAGTTGATTTTATAGGCGTAGACGGATACGGCAGGTTTGATATGTCCGCTTTCAAAAAATGCTTAAGCAACCAAACGGCCTTGGTAAGCGTAATGCACGCAAACAGCGAAACGGGCACTATCTTCCCCATAAAAGAAATCGCCGCTTTGGCCCGCAAACAGGGAGCTTTAATGCATACCGACGCCGTGCAGGCGGCGGGCAAAATACCCGTTGACGTAAAAGACTTGGGCGTTGATATGATGTCTTTATCCTCCCATAAAATAAACGGACCCAAAGGCATAGGCGCCCTTTACGTAAAAGACGGAGTGCCGTTCTTCCCTTTTATGATAGGCGGCCATCAGGAAGATTCCCGCCGCGCCGGCACGGAAGCCGTGCCTAACATAGTCGGCTTCGGGGCCGCCGCGCAGATTGCAAAAGATTCTTTGCCTTTATACAAAACGAAAGTGGCTTCTCTCAGAGATATGCTTGAAAACGGGCTTCTGGAAGAAATTGAGGACGTTAAAATCAACGGCGATGTTGAAAACCGGCTCCCTAACACCACAAATTTAAGTTTCGGTTACGTTGAGGGAGAGTCCATTTTAATGCTGCTGGACGAATATGGCGTTTGCGCGTCCTCGGGCTCGGCGTGCACTTCGGGCTCTTTAGAGCCCTCCCACGTCCTAAGAGCTATGGGAGTGCCTTTTGAGTTTGCGCACGGCTCCATAAGATTTTCCCTCGGCAAAGATACTTCCAAAAAGGATATTGAAACCGTTTTGAGCGTTATGCCAAATATAATAAAAAAGCTTAGGGCCATATCGCCCTTCCGCAAGACGGCCTGCGCGCGCCGTGCTTAAGATTTTTGCCGTATGTAAAAATTAAAAACAAAGAGGTTTTATGCTTACTTATATTATTGACAAAATTCTGGGCACAAAGAGCGAAAGACAAATTAAAAAATTACTGCCACTTATAGAAAAAATCAATTCTTACGAAAAGGATTTTGCCGCCCTTTCAGACGACGCCTTGAAAGCAAAGACGCCCTATTTTAAGCAGGCTTTGGCCGAAGGCAAAACGACAGAAGATATCCTCCCCGAAGCTTTTGCCGTGGTAAGAGAAGCCTCAAAGAGGGTTTTGGGCCTGCGCCACTACGACGTGCAGCTTATAGGCGGCATTATCCTCCACGAAGGCAAAATAGCGGAGATGAGAACAGGCGAAGGCAAAACCTTAGTCGCCACCCTGCCGTCCTACTTAAACGGACTTACCGGCAAAGGCGTGCACGTTGTCACCGTAAACGACTATCTTGCAAAACGCGACCGCCAGTGGATGGGCCCCATACACGAGTTTTTGGGCCTTACCGTCGGCTACATCAATCACGATATGCAAAACGCCGAGCGGCGCGAAATGTATAAATGCGATATCACCTATGTCACAAACAACGAGCTCGGCTTTGACTATCTGAGGGACAATATGGTAATCCGCGCCGCGGATAGAGTGCAGCGCAAACTTAATTTTTGTATCGTAGACGAAGTAGACTCAATTTTAGTTGACGAGGCAAGAACCCCCCTTATCATCTCGGGCCCCTCGGATCAGAAAACCGATAAATATCATATCGTAAACCGCATGCTGCCCTCCCTTAAAATACGTAAAGTTACAGAGCGCGACGAGGTCAACGCCAAATACGCCGGCGAGGACCTGGCCCAGGGCTATGACGCTTTAATAGACGAAAAAAACCACACCGTCACCCTTACCGACAGCGGCATTGCAAAAGCCGAAAAGCTGCTAGGCGTAGAAAATCTTTATAACGACGTTGAGTCCGAATGGGTGCATCATATAAACCAGGCTTTGCGCGCGCATCATCTTTACGAGAAAGACGTGCATTATGTAATCAAAGACGGCGAGATTATAATAGTTGACGAGTTTACCGGCCGCTTAATGCCGGGCAGAAGATGGTCCGACGGGCTCCACCAGGCCGTGGAAGCAAAAGAGCATATGCCCATTAAGGAAGAAAACCAGACTTTGGCCACGATTACCTTCCAAAATTTCTTCAAGCTCTATAACAAACTTTCCGGCATGACGGGCACAGCCATGACCGAAGCAAATGAGTTTTGGACTATTTATAAACTTGACGTTGTTGAAATACCGCCAAACCGCCCCTGCAAAAGAATTGATTATCCGGACGCCATTTATAAAACGGAAAAAGAAAAATTTGGCGCGGTCGTAGGCGAAATTGAAAAATTATGGCGTAAAGGCCTGCCTGTTTTAGTCGGCACGCGCTCTATAGAAAAATCCGAACAAATATCTGCGATACTGCGCGCAAAAGGCATACCGCATAAAGTCTTAAACGCAAAATACCACGAACTTGAAGCGCAAATCATAAGTCAGGCCGGTAAAAAGGGCGCGGTAACAATTGCCACCAATATGGCCGGCCGCGGGACGGATATCGTTTTAGGCGGCAATCCCTGCGACGAAACGGAACAGCAATTTGTAGCCCAAAACGGCGGGCTTACCGTAATAGGCACAGAACGCCACGAAAGCCGCCGCATAGACAACCAGCTGCGCGGCCGCTGCGCAAGACAGGGAGATAAAGGCTCAAGCCGTTTCTACGTCGCTTTAGACGACGAACTTATGCGCCTGTTCGGCAGCGAGAGGATAGCCTCCGTCATGACGCGCCTGGGCATGCAGGATGGGGAGGCCATTGAATCGCGCATAATTAGCAAACAGATAGAGGGCGCGCAAAGACGCGTTGAAGGCCATAACTTTGACATAAGAAAGCACCTCTTAGACTACGATAAGGTTATGAACCAGCAGCGCACAGCCGTCTACAGCTTAAGGAACGCTATTTTAGACGGGGCAAATTTCACCGAGCGCATCAAACAAATGATAAGCGAAACGGAGGAGGAAGTATTCCTCCAATTCTATAACCAGAAACACCCCAAAATATCCGATTTTATCAGCCTAAACGCTTTGCTGAAACGTCTGTTTCTTATAGAAAGCGAGCTGTCCGCAGATAACGCTCAAGCCAA
>JAEWSL010000072.1 GCA_023398295.1 Elusimicrobiota bacterium
AGCCCATACCGATAGTGCATTGCGAAAAATGCGGCGTAGTACCCCTGCCCGAAAGCGAGCTGCCGCTTCTTCTGCCGGAGGTTGATAAATTTGAGCCCAGCGGCACGGGCGAGTCGCCTTTAGCGAACATTGACGCCTGGGTAAACACAAAATGCCCCGTCTGCGGCGGCCCCGCAAAGAGGGAAACCAACACAATGCCGCAATGGGCGGGTTCTTGCTGGTATTATCTGCGTTTTATGGACAATAAAAACAGCGCGGCTTTCGTAGATAAAGAAATTGAAAAAGCCTACGGCCCCGTGGATTGTTATATCGGCGGCGCAGAGCATGCGGTTTTACATCTTTTATACTCGCGCTTCTGGCATAAAGTTTTATACGATTTGGGCCTTGTGCACACAAAGGAGCCTTTCCAAAAACTACGGCATCAGGGCATGATACTTGCCTATTCTTACCGCGACGAAGGGGGGACATATCACGCCTACGACGAAATAGATTTAACCGACAGTCAAAATCCCAGGCTTAAAGCAAATGGGGCGAAGCTTTCCTCTATGGTAGAAAAAATGAGCAAGAGCAAAAAAAACGTCATTAATCCCGACGATATTTTGCAGGAATACGGGGCGGACGCTTTCCGTTCTTACGAAATGTTTATGGGCCCCTTTGACGCAGGCAAACCTTGGGATATGCGCGGCATAGAAGGCATTTCGCGCTTTTTTAAGAGGATATATTCCTGGGCCGACGCGCTTAAAATAAACGATGTTAAACTGCCCAAAGAAATTGAAATTTTAGCGCATAAAACCATAAAAAAAGTGGGCGAAGACATTGAAAATTTCAATTTCAACACAGCGATATCTGCTATGATGATTTTCTTTAACGAACTTGTTAAATTTAACGAGGTTGACGAGGATACTTTTGCCTCTTTCCTAAAAATCCTCCACCCGTTTGCGCCGCATCTTACCGACGAGGTTTGGCAGAACGCCGGCAAAAAAACGTTCCTCCTGCAGGAAGCCTGGCCGTCTTATAATCCCGCTTTGCTTGAGGAAGAGCAAATTGAAATCGGTCTGCAGATAAACGGCAAGATTAAAGACCGCGTGAAAATTGCGGCCAGCGCTTCAAAAGAGGAGTACGAGGCCGCAGCCAAAAATTCCGTAAAAATCAAGGCTTTGCTTGAAGGTCAAAATTTGGTAAAAATAATTGTGGTGCCGCGCAAGATGGTAAGCTTGGTGGTGCGTCCTAAAGTTTAACGGGCATATTGCGGCCCTGCGGGAGATATGATGAAACACTTTTTTTCCTTTGCGTTTTTAGGCGCGTTTTTATGCGCGGCGGGCTGCACTTCCCTTGAAGACCAGACTTACTATCGCCCCAACGCGCAGATAATGCCGCAGCACATCAAGAAAATACACGTGCGTCCCTTTATAAACCGCACGGAGGTGTTTGCTCTTGAGGACCGCCTTGTTATAGAAGTTGTAGACGAGTTCCTTCGCAACGGCAGCTATAATATTACAAATGAAGCGCAGGCCGACGGCGTCCTCGCCGGCGAGATTATGCGCTATTTGTTGATGCCCATACAATATGACACCCAGCTTGTCCCTACGGTATACCGCATGGAGGTTATGCTTAAAATCCGCTTTATAGACCAAGTAAGTAAGGAAACTATATGGCAGGAAAACAACCTTTTACAAGTTTACACCTATTCCGCGGCGACTTTGCCCGGCGGCCTAAGCGAGGAGCAGGCAAGAGAACAGCTTTGGAAAAATTTTGCCAAAGTTATCGTCAAGCGCACGGTGGACGGTTTTGGCTCTGTCCCAAGCCAGACGCGCCAGCAGGCTCAGGTAAATTACGACCAAACCACAATAACAAGACAATAATGCAAAAGTTAACTTCAGCGCAGCTGCAAAAAAATATTAAAGCGGGGGAAATTGCGCCCGTGTGCCTTCTTACGGGGGAGGATATTTTCCGCAAACTGCAAACCGTTAAAATGATTGAAGCCGTCCTAAAGCCCGATGATTTCAATTATGTCAAAGAAGACGGCGCAAGCGCGGCCCCCGTTTTGGGGGAATTTTTATCACTCGCAAACACGCCGCCCGTTTTCAGCGTACGGCGTCTTATGGTTCTTGATAACGCAGATAAACTTAAAAAAAATGCGCTTGAGGCTTTTGTCCAATATTTGCAAAACCCTTTGCCGAGCACCTGCCTGGTTTTACTGCATAACGACGCAAAAAAAGCTAAAAAAGATAAAAATTTAGAGGACGCCCTAAGCATAAACTCCGTCCAGTCTTCTTTTGACGAGCTAAAGGGCCTGAATCTTGCTAACTGGGTTGAGAACGCCTTTAAGGAAAAGGGCTTAACCACAAAGCCCTCGGCGTTAAATTTGCTTCTTGAAACTGTCGGCGCAGATTTAAGCGTTTTAAGCGCAGAGATAGAAAAGCTATCTCTTTATTTCCTGAACAAAGAAACAAAAACCGTAGGAGAAGAAGATATTTTGGCAAGCATCGGCCTTAGTAAAGAGGAAAATCCCTTTGCCTTGTCAAACGCGCTTTTAGACGGCAAGCGCGCCCTTTCGCTTAAACTTGTGGACTCTATGCTGCGCAGCGGGGAGGAGCCGATAAGCGTCTTAAACAAAATCAGCTCCTGCGCGGTTAAGATGTTAAGGATAAAGAAGCTTACGCAGGCCGGCTTTAACGTCTACGAAGTTGTGGAAAAGGGCGGCCTTATGCCGTGGGAGAGCAAGCTTGCCTCGCGCGCGGGGGATATGCCCGCGCTTAAAAATTTGGAGCGCGCGCTTGATAAGGTAATTGAAACGGATATGTCCTTTAAGTCCTCTCAGATTACCGACAGCGCCGTCGCGCTTAAAGGGCTTGTTTTGATGCTTACCGTCCAGGGGTAATCGGCCGCGCCGTTATGAAGAACATTATCAGCAAACTTTTTTTATTTACCGCAATATTGCTTTTTACTTCTGTAGAAAGCTTTTGCGCGCTGCCGCGGTTTATGGGCGGCAGCGGGCTGGGCATAAGCGGCAATAAGGCTAATATTGAGGGCAAATATCCCACTTTTTGGGAAAGTTTGATGCAGCAGCAGTCCTACGCAAATTTGCGCCAGGGTTTATATTTTATGTCCGTTGCCGACTATAAAGAGGCGGCGCAGGTTTTTGCCAAAGCCGTGGTAAAAAATCCCGACGAGCCTTATCCTCATATATTCTTGGGCATAGCGCTTTACTGGCAGGGGCAGGTGGACCCCGCCATGGCCGAGTACAGGGCCGCCCTTGACCTTGATCCAGACAACGCCGAAGCCCATCAGCTCATCGGCATTGCTTACGCCTGGAAAGGCGATATTGAGCATGCTATGCAAAGCTTTAAGCGCGCAATTGAAATTGACGCAAACCGCCCTGACACGCAGATGAATTTAGGCTCAACCTACGCCGCTTTGGGCAAGTTTGACGACGCGCTTTTCCACTTCCGCAAAGCGGTTGATTTGGACTCGCGCCACCCTCTTTATTATTATCAATTGGGCTCTTTATACGAAGTTATGGGCCGCGACGATAACGCCGAAGAAGCCCTTAAAAAAGCCGTCAAATTATATCCTTTTTACGAGGAAGCAATCCTCGCTTTAGCCGTCTTGTACGAAAAAGAGGGAAAGGACACCCCCGCCGAAGTCAATTATAAAAAAGCCCTGCGCCTTAAAGCGGGGGACAGTATTGCCCGCCTGCGCCTTGCCAATTTGCTTATAAAAGAAGGCAAATCAAACGAAGCCGTTGAAACAATGACGCGCGCTTTTTTAATTTCCCCGCTTGACAACGAGGGCCTCGCTCTTTCCATTTCCTACGGCGGGAAGGACGCCGCCGCAGGCGGCGCGGCAGAGGCGGCGTCCTCTGCGGCTTCAAAGGGCGCAAATGATAATACGGGCCAAAATACGCTTAATAAACAGCTTGAACAATTCAAAAACCGCCTTGAAAAAATATCGCCCACAAAGCAGATAAATATTGAGGTGGAAGTTTCCCTTGAGCCCAAAATCAAACCGCAGCGGATTGAGGAAAAACCTATTGCGGAAAATACTTCTGCGTCCTCCGCGGTAAAAGAAAACGCAAAGGCAAACAATAAGAAAAACAAAAAGAATAAGGCAGGTAAAGGAGATAAAAACTCCGTCCTTGCCACGGTTATGGAGCAGGACGCCATTGCAAACGCCTCCTCGGTATTTAACCGTTCTTTTGTTCTCATACCCTCAAGCGAAGAGGACCGCAAAACCCAGCTTCAGCGCATTTTTGAAAGCCTTAATAAAGTGCTTGAAGAAGGGGGCGAAACAAATAATGTAAAGATGTCCATTAACGCGGGCGCAGCCGTCCAGGATAAAGCGGTTTTAGATGGCCAGCAAAGCGGCGCGGGGCCTATTTCGGCGGGCGCGCGCAATAATTCCAAGGCGGGATACAACCCTTATATGGTGGGTAACGATATGGGCCTTTGGGTGGCGGGGCGCGGCTGGCTTAAATACGCCGGCGATATTTTGCCCGAAGTTTCTTTGCGCGCCAAGAGCGGCAATGCGCAGGATTATCTTTTGCTGGGGTTGAATTATCTTGTTATGGGCTCGGGCGCGCAGGCGCTTGAAGCCTTTGATTCCGCGCAAACGCTTGTTTTGAGCGGCGGGCAAAATATCGCGGGCAGGGCGCTTGAGAGGGGGACATTGCTTGAAATTACTTCCCTTGCCAAAGGCACGGCGTATATAGTTTTAGGCGACGAAGCAAAAGCCCTCGCGGAATATAAGCGCGCCCTTGAGTACAATCCGCAAAGCAAAATCGCGCAAAGCAATATTGAGATTTTAACGTCTGATACAAAAACAAAGTGAGATTTTTTTATGAGAAAATACGGCCAGCATTTTTTGGTAAATAAAGGGGTAATAGAAAAAATAGTTTCCTGTTTTATTGATAATATGGAAGGCGCCGCCGTTGAAATCGGCCCGGGCAAAGGCGCGCTTACGCAGGCCTTGCTTGCGCGCGGGATAACGCCGCTTACCTTGTTTGAAATTGACGGGAATATGATTAAATTTTTGAAGCAAACGCTTCCCGCGTGGGCGGCGTTTAGGATTGTTGAGGGCGATTTTTTGCAGACATCAAGCGATAATTTACCGTCGGGCGCGGTTTCTTTTATCAGCAATCTGCCTTATATCAGCGCGGGCGATATTTTGCTTAAGGTGTTATCTTTGGATAATTTTAAGACGGCGGTTTTTATGTTCCAGCGGGAGCACGCCCAAAGGCTTATGGCCAAAGAGGAAACAAAAAATTACGGCGCGCTCTCGGTACTTTTTCAGACGGCGGCAACGGCGCAAAGCGTCTGCCGCGTAAGCGCGGGCAGTTTTAGTCCCGCGCCGAAAGTTGACAGCGAAGTTTTGCTTATCAAACCGCGCGCGCAAAGTATGTTTGATAGTAAAAAGCACAGGGCCGATTTTGAAACTTTGGTAACCTCGGCATTTTCGTACCGTCGTAAAACTATACTTAACTCGCTTTGCGAAACTTATAAAAAGAACAAGGAAGTTTTGGGCGCGGCTTTGAAAGCAAGCGATATAAAGATATCCGCTCGGGCGGAGGAAGTGCCTCCGCGCAAATACATTGCTCTTGCAAAGAACCTTGACGGTATAGCGTTTTGAAAAGGTATTTACAAGGGTAAAATTTTAAGATAAAATATATATGTAGCCGAAAATTTGATTTATTCCTCGGTAGCTCAATGGTGGAGCGATCGGCTGTTAACCGATAGGTTATAGGTTCGAGTCCTATCCGAGGAGCATTTTTATGCGGTCTCTTTTAAGTTTATGCTTTGTCGCCTCGTCAGTCGGATACGCGGGGCTCCGCCCGCTCTAGGTATACCTCCTTCCTTGCTTCGCGCCTAAACTTAAAATAAACCGCAAAATATAAAATGAAAAACTTACAGACAGCCTCGTGCGACATCTAGTGTCCGAGAGGTTTTTTTTATGTTTTTGATTTGTTAAAAGTTTACTATTTGCTATTAGGATTTCCGAGATGGCATTAAGAGGTATTAATGTTAAATTTTGATGCAGATAAAACTTTTAAAGGAAAGTTCATCCTCACTTTTCCCATAGTAAAAACTCCTACTGAAGTAGATGCAGAACTGATTTTTTCTCCCGGGAAATTCGTTCTTTTACGCTTTAAAACGGATTTTAATATTGAAAAGGAACCTTTCTATGCTCAAGGCCACATCGTATTTACCTCAAAAGAAGGCTCCTTTCTACTTTACAATTTTATAAAAGATGATGATTGGCTTTGGGGATTTGTTTTTCAATATGCACTGCGTATAAATAAAGTTTTGTTTTCTTGCGATAGAAATTATAATTGGGATATGCTAGTTATAAATAAAATTTCGCTACATACAGAAAATTTGAATGAGTGGCTTTTTCGTCGTATGCCTACAGAATATCAAGAAAAACTAGAGGCTATTAAAAATTATAAATCTCAAATAGACTTTGATATAAAGACAAAAGAAAATAAATTGGTGCATATTTTTGATGAATTTAAATATAGAGAAAAGGAAAATACCCATAAACTAGAAATTAAAACATTTATAAGCCTTGAGAGTAAGGATACGCCATTTGATGAAAAGGATATTTATGAATGTTGTAAAAAGATAGAACTTTTACTTATTATTCTTTCTGGTGTTCGACAAAATAAAGTTACTATGAAAGTAAATAACGATTTATTCTTTTATATGCCAAACTATCAAGAACCGAATAAGATAAGTCAGTCATATTTTATTTTTCGATTAAATGTTCTAAAAGAAGAGGGGGTTTTAGGTGCTATTTTTGATAATTTTTATCAAAAAATAGAAGATATAGAAACAGCTTTCCCCAATTTTTGGGGGCTTATGAACTCTTCATCTACTTCTTATTGGGAGGATAATTATTTTAGACTTTTCAGTATGCTAGACTCTATCACTTCTAAAAAGAAACTAGAAACAGAAATACCTTTTTCTGAACACCAAAAAAAAGAAATTTGTTTAAAGATGAAAGAATTTATTATTACTTTTTATAACAAAATATTAGAAAATGAAAAGTCAGAAGAAAAAAGAAAGGAATATGACCAAATTTTAGGAAATATATGTAATAAATTAGATAACAGGTTAACCTATCGTCAGAAGGTAAGAAAATTGCTTAGGCGTTGTTTAACAGAGGATGCTATAAAAATTATAGATATTTCTGAGGAAAATTTGGGCCATATCGTTGATATGAGAAATAAATTGGCCCATGCGGACCCGCTAACAGAAGACTTAAAACGGTATCGTCATGTAATTTTTCATAAAGTTCTTTTGCTGATTTTTTATCTTATTTGGCGTGATTTGGGAATAAATGATAAAACTATATTTTATTCTCTAGCTAAAAGTTTTCATTTTGTTAAATATTTTGCGAATGAGAAAGAGTTAGATATATATAATGGCATACCTCTTTTCAATTTTAGCGAAGCAGAAGTAAAAAATTTGCAAAAAATTCCTTATGGCTATAGCTTAGAAGATAGAAAACCTGTTTATTCTAAGATCATTTTAGAAAAAATAGGGGAAAAATATTCAGTAAATATAGAAAAAAATATCAAATATAGAGAAAAGATAGCGCAAGCATATAGTTTAACAAGCGAGATGATAACTGCCTTAGTAAAAGAAATATATCCTGAAGCTGTGAAGATTAAGTTTTTGCCTAATATTTGGGTAGACGATTGCAATTCCTTTTCTAAAGATATAAGCAATGTTTTTATAGTAGAAATTTAAAGACATATATTTTTCCAAAGAAAACTATCCCCCTGTGCGAAAATGCATAGGGGGATATTATCTTGCTTAAAAATTAATTGTCTATAGATTTCTATTAAATTTCTATTCTTTTTTCTTTTCGCCTTCGGCGGAAACGGCGGCTTTGGCGTTGTCCACATTATTTTTATTGCCGAAAAAGCGGTCGTTGTAAACATAATTCTTGCTCATATATAAAGCCGCCGCGGGGTTGTGGCCCAAGGCTCTGTCTTTGACGATAAGCGGCGTTGTTTCCGCTTTGCAATTGCGCAGAAACATTATGTCGTGGCCAAGGCAAAGGCCAAGCATTATGTTAAGGTCCGTCTTCTCGCGGTTTAGGACTTCAGCCTGCATTATTGGGTTGCATGTTCTTTCAAAAGGGAGGCCGATTTTCTGCGGGTCCAGTTCGCCGCACAGGCATATTACCGAAACGACTTCAAAATCGTTTGCTTCAAGAATTTCCGTCAATAATTTGGCCTCGTGAAGAAGCTCGCCGCAGGTGCCGATGCCGATTTTTTTCATACCGCGCAGGCGCGCGTATTCCATTATTTCATCAACTCTCGTCCATGCTACTTTTTGCTTAGCCCTCTCGGGATTTACAACTTTGCTTATATAGCCCAGCCACGCTTTGTTTATGGCCTGATTCTCCGGCAGCATAAGTTTGGCGGCGCATTCTTCAACCAAATCGCGGTATTTTTCCGTCGGGCAAAACGGCGGAACTTTTTTGTTTGCGTCCTTGGTGCGGCATCTTACTACCGTGCATTTTGCACACTGCGGATGAAGCTTCTCCATAATAAAACCCTCCCCAACTATTTATTATTTTTACTGCGTATAATTTTTACGCCGTCTTATTTTAAGATTTTAATACGGCGCGCAAATACTGCTCCCACTTTCTGACTGCGTTATCTGCCGTAGTAAACAGGCATAGGCCCGCGTCAAAAACTGTTTGCTTGTAATAGGCAAATTTACTGCCGCATGATACGCTTACAAAAACCGGCAGTTTATATTTTTTGCCTATCTGCGCAAGCCTTTCCATTATATCGGGGTGTTCGCTCTCCAGCGTTTTTACGGCGGGGCTCAAGGGTATTGTGGCAAAAAATATTGCGCCGTAAAGCCCGCTTTGCGCCGCGCATTCTATTATTTCTACGGCGGCGTCATCCGGGCACATAGGCGTTGTGTCAAAGGGGTTTCTTACGTCAACTATATTATCCAATTTATATTTCTTTACTATTCCCGCCATTTCGTTTTTTGTTTTATCGTCGGGGAAAGGCAGTTTTATAAGGCTGCCTGCCGTTATATTATCTGCCATGGCGCTTGTTTCAAAACCGGCGTTGCTTATCATAAAAACTTTTGTGTTTTTGGGCGGGGTTTCGGTAACGGCGCAAGCAAGCTGGGTTAAGGCTTCAAAATCCTCAATAGTATTTGCCATAAGCGCGCCCGCAGCCTCAAGAAGCGTTTTTGCAACGGGATAATCGCCTGCGATGGAAGCCGTGTGGCCCATAACGGCTTTTTGGCCGGCGGCCGTTCTGCCCGCAAGGTATATGACGATGTTTTTGCCCTTCGCACGCGCTTTTTTGACGGCCTCCTGCAGCAAAACGCCTTCGCCTTCTTTAAGGCCTTCAATATAGAGCATAAGCACTTTTATTTTATCGTCGTCGGCAAGGTAAGCGGCCAAATCGGCTACGGTAACGTCAAGTTGGTTGCCCGTCATAACGGAATAGACGGGTTTTATATTTTCCATCTTGCCCAAAGAGGATACCACAAACGCCCCGCTTTGACTTATGAAAGCGCACGGCGCAAGTTTTGGGTTTACGCCCAATGGGGCCACAAGTTTGCTGGTAGGTATAAAGAGCGTATTTATTTTGGCTGGATTTGATACTATCCCCAAAGAATTGCTGCCGTTAAGCGTAAAAAGCGGATTTATTTTTTTGCCTTCCAAAATTATATTATCCACTTCTTCGCGGATAGTTTGGCTGCCCTCTTTCTCTCCGATGCCTCCGCTGATTAGCACAACGCCGTTTACTTTGCCGCTTAGCGCGCTGTCCTTTACCACCTGCGCGGCCGAACTGGCCGGCACGGTTATAACGTAAGAGTCAATTTGTTTGGGGAAGTCTTTTGGGCTTGCGTAGCATTTTACGCCGTCAATTTCGGAGCAGTTTTCCTTAAGTATAAATAAATTTTCTTTGGGGAAACCCGCCGCAATAGTGTTCCTTAAAATTATTCTGCCTATATTTACCTTATTTTCGCTTACACCGGCAACGGCAACCGTTTTAGGCTCAAGCAAAGCTTTTATGCCAAGCGGGCTCACGGGAGCTTTTGCGCGCTTTTGCGTCTGCGCGCTTTGCTTAAAGCGCAGTACGCCGTCAAGCGCAATCAGGCCGCCTTCGGCGGCGACAAGCGGGTTAATCTCCATCTCTTCTATCAGGTAAGGGCAATTTTTGCCGTCAAAATGCGTCATAACTTTTGCAAATTTCAGAATATAATCTTTTATCTGTTCTTCTTTGGCGTACTGCTTTGCGCCGCGCGCTTTGCCTGCGGTATAATGCCAAATGAAAGAGGACGCCAAAAAAGCATCCAAAGCGTTTTTATCTTCCAGCGCGGCGCGCGCCGAGCAGACGCTTACGCCTTCTTTAAGGCTGCCCGCCAGATATTCCGCAGAAGTGCCGCCCGCGCCTAAAGTTATGACGGGGCCAAAAGCCTTATCATAGCGCGCGCCTAGCAAAAGCTCGCGTCCTAAGGCAAAGGGGGGGTAATCAATAAATTGGGCGAGCATAAAACCCTGCGTGTCGTTAAAATCGCGGGCCATTTGTTCCAAAACTTTTTTTGCATCTTTTTTTAGGGCGATTTTAACTCCGCCCGCCTCTGTTTTATGCAGGGTTTTAGAGGATAAAATTTTGATTACTATTTTTTGGCTTTCAAAACTCTCAAGCAGTTTTGGGGTTAGTTCCGAGGGGTTTTTAAGGGCAATTATTTTTGGGGTTTTTATGCCGATGTCTTCAAAAACGGCGTAACATTGGGCTTCTGTAAGAGAGTTTTGGCTATTTTTTGCTGCTTTTGCAAAGATTTCGGCAATTTTGAGCATAATTAAATCTCCGTATAAGGTCCCGTTTTGCTGTCAAAAGAAATATTTATGCGGGACTTTTATTATTATATAATTGATTATAGCATAGTTAAAACTTATAGAAAGAGGGGGGATAATGAAAGCCTTATTGCTGTTTCTGAATCTTTTGGGCGGGCTCGGCATTTTCTTGCTTGGCATAAAGATGATGAGCGACGGCCTGCAAAAACTTGCGGGCAACCGCATGAGAAAGATTATTTCCGCCGCCACAAGCAACCGCTTTATGGCGACGTTTTCCGGACTCCTGACTACTTCAATAATACAATCCTCTTCGGCCACTACTGTAATGGTGGTCGGTTTTGCGAGCGCGGGTTTGCTTACTTTGACGCAGAGCCTGGGCGTAATTTTCGGCGCAAATATAGGTACGACTACGACCGCGTGGCTTATCAGTTTGCTTGGCTTTAAGGTGCAAATTACGATGTTTGCTTTGCCGATGGTGGGCATAGGATTTTTTGCGCAATTTGTACAAAAATGGGCTATAGTAAGAAGAACGGGCGAAGCGATGCTGGGCTTCGGCCTTTTATTTTTGGGTTTAGCTTTGATAAAAGAGGCTATACCCAGCGTCAATAACTCTCCCGAGGCTATGGAATGGATAGCCAAATTCCAACCCGATAACTTTTTGAGCCTTCTGGGCGTTGTGGGCGTGGGCACAATTTTTACTGTTATATTTCAATCTTCCAGCGCGGTCATGGCCCTTACGCTTACCTGCGCGGCCAAAGGTCTTATTGATTACCCGACGGCGTGCGCTTTGGTTTTGGGCGAAAATATCGGCACCACCATTACGGCAAATCTTGCTGCCATAGGCGCGCCGCGGACGGCAAAGCGGGCGGCTTTGGGGCATTTTATGTTTAACATACTGGGCGTAACTTGGGCAATAATTTTCTTCCACCCGCTGCTTTCGCTGGTTGATAAAATAGTGCCGGGCGGGACGACGGGTATGTCCGAACACGTGCTTCTTGTAAGCATACCCTATCACCTTTCCGCGCTGCATACTTTGTTTAACGTGATAAACACCGGTATAATGCTTATTTTCATCAAGCAGTTTGAGCAGCTTATAATGCTGCTAATGCCTATAAAAAAGAGCGAGGAAAAGAAGACGGATTTGCTTTATCTTAAATCCATGTCCTCGGGCACGCCGGAGCTTTCCCTGGAAGCCAGCCGCAAAGAAATTGACCGCATGGCGGGCCGCGTGGAATTTATGCTGGCAAAAGTGTCGCATGCTCTTAACGCGCAGGACATCAAGTTTTTCAACCGCGATTTGAAGATAGTATTAGACGAAGAAAAGGCTACCGATGTTCTAGAGTATAAGATTAACGATTTTCTGCGCAATCTTACGCACGAGCAGCTTTCGCGGGATATGGCGGGCGAACTGCTTAAATTGTTTGACATCACAAATCATCTTGAAAAAATGGCCGACCACGGGGAGCGCGCCGCTATTTTGCTTAAGAAGGCGCGCGAAGGCGGTTATTTTGACGAGGAAGATAAAAAGCACCTTGACGGCGTCTGCCAAAAAGTGCGCATAATAGTCAAGGAATCGCGCCGCACCATTTTGGAAGATGATTTTGACAGAGAGAAGATTCTTGAGCGCGCCCTGGAGCGCGAACGCGACCTTAACGAAACGCGCCACGCCCTGCGCGACGAGAAGAGCATGCGCGAGTACCGCGAAGGCGGTCTTTCGGCCGTATCGCTTACTTTATACGCCGATATTCTTACGAGTTTTGAAAAAATAGGTGATTACGCCCTTAATATCGTTGAAGTTACCACCGGCGTCAGGGACGATATTATCGCGACTATGGGTGCGGCCAAAAACAATATCCGCAGCGGCTCGGGCAAGCAAAACTAAGAAGTTAAGAGGGGTTAATGAAAGAGAGGGAAGATAAAAGGGACGTAAACAGACAAGACGGGGACGGGGGCGCTTTCTCGGTAAACCCGATTGTGTTGTTTGCGGACTTAAAGGATATGGCGGCGATGTTTTGGTATGTTTTGCGCGGCAGATATCCTTTGCCAAAGCGCAGCCTTATATGGGCGCTTATCGGGGCGGGATATTTTGTTTTACCCATAGACGCTCTGCCGGAAATAATTTTTTCCTTTTTGGGGTTTACAGACGATATTTTGGTTCTTATTTACGTAATAAACAAAATGCGCCCCGATATAGAAAAATTTAGGGTTTTCAGGAAACAAGAGGATAAAAAAAAGGTTAAGTATGAAAAAGATAATTAAATTTTTGCTGTTTGCTGCTGTAATCTTTGCGTTTTTAATAGCGGGCGCTGCGGGCGTTTTATATATTATGTATCCCGCGCCGAAGTTAAAACTTATGGCCCAGGAGTATGTGCAGAAGAATTTTAACAGACAAATTGATTTCAGCCGCATGAATTTTAATATAGTGGGCGTAACGGTAAAGGATTTGATGATTTCGGAGGCGTCCTCCTTTGAGCGGGGCACTTTTATAAAGGCAAAGAAAGCCGTTGTAAAAATACAGTTAAGGCCGCTTTTTGCAAAGAAGATAAAAATTGACACGGTGGGTTTTGAGAGTCTAGAAGTAAATCTTATAAAAGATAAAGACGGCAAATTTAACTTTGACGATTTAATAGCCGCCGGCGCGCAAAACGCCAAAGAGCAGCAGAACGCTCCTTCCTCCGATGACGGGGATTTATCCTATGACATTACGGCCGACGATATTTATCTTAAAGACGCCACGCTTAACTTTCAAAACAAGCAGGCGCAGATGTCTTTTTCAATAAAAGGCGCAAACTTAACGGTAAAAGATTTTGATTTCTATAATTTTTTTGAGGTAAAAGCCTCCGCCGCGACGGCGATAAAGACGGATTCTCTTAACCTATCGCCCATAAACATTGCGCTTGCGGGCAAAGTTAAGCTTTCAAATTTTAATATGCAGGAGGCCTCCGCGCAAATAAGTTCTTTTACCGTTTCCTATAAGAACGCGGCGTTGAATTTGCAGGGCTCGGCCGATAATTTTGAAGCGCCCTCCTTTTCTTTTGACGGCTCTATAAAAGGCATAGACAGCAATTTTATGTCGGAATTTGCCTCCGGCCCGCTTACGCCCTTTGCGCTGCCGCAGGTTAATATGTCCATAAACGGAAGCAGCGATATTGATAAATCCTTTCTGAAGCTTGCCAACGCCACGGCTTCCGTAGGCTCTTCCTACATTTCGGCGGCGGGCAGTCTTGATTATTCCACGCCGCAGCTAAAATATAATGCCTCGCTTAAGACGAACTTAAAGCTTAAAGAGATTTCAGATATAGCAAAAGAAACGCTTTCCGCCTTCAAGTTACAGGGTGTTGTGGACGGCTATGTCAACGCTTCGGGCGCGGGTAAAAAGCATAATGCGCAAGGTTCGTTTACTTTTAAGGATATCGGCGCGCTTGTTTTGGGCAAAGAGCTCAAAAACTTAAATGGCGGCATTACGATTGCGGGCATAAACGACATAAAGACAAACAATCTGCGCGGGATTTTTAACAACTCCGCTTTTTCCATGTTTTTTTCCTACTTAAGACCTAGCGAGGCGGCGGATATAAACTTTGTCTTTAATATGGATAAATTTACGCTGGAGGACATCAATTTTGACACTCTCTTTGATAAAGCCCCCAAAGAAAAATCGGCAAAACCCAAAGGCGAAGAAAAATCTGTTCCGCAAGAAAAACCCGAAGACAAAAGCGCACTGGAAGACCAAACCCCGCGCACAATACCGATGAATATAAACGCTTCAATAACGGTCAAGACTATTGCCAACAATATTTTTTCAACCGAGGATTTGGTCATCAAAGCGAACGTTAAGAACGTTGATAATAAATTTGACCGCGCAATCGGGCAGATAACTTTCAGCTCCCAAAACGGGGAAATAAAAGATATAAATAAGTTAATGTCTTCGTCGGTAGTATTAAAGGTTATATTTACTTCTGTTCGCGTAATACAAAAAGCATTTAATGTATTAAGACTTGACAAGATGACGCTTGGTAATGATACAATTAGGTATTCCCTCATTGAGGGCGCCTACGGTGTGGCAGACGGAACGGTAACTATAGAGAAGTCCGATATATACTCGGACCTTACTACGGTAAAATCTGTCGGGACGATAGATTTGCTTACGGAAAAGCTTAATATGACCGTAAACAGCCATTTCGGAAAGGTAACGGAAGGTTCCGGCTTTAAGCCTGTGGTAATCAAAATAGGCGGCACTTTAAGCGATCCTTCCTTTAAGGTGGATATAGCCTCAACGGTAACATCTCTTATAAATGTGCCGGGGCAGGTGGTCAGAGGCGGGGTAAAAATATCTACAGCCACCGTTAGCGGGGTGGGGGAAGCGGCGGAAAGCATAGTTAAAGGAATAGCGGGTTTATTCCACAAAAAATCAAAGTAAGGAGAGAGTTATGCCACAAACTGCTTTTGCAGTGTTAAGCGAAATAGGGAGTATCCCCTTTGACGACGGGAGCCAGATTAAATTTTCTTTGGACTCCTATAAGGGCCATAAATATATTTCCATAAGGAAATATCTCAAGTCCGATACCTACAGCGGCCCCACCAAATCGGGGATAACTCTTTCCTTTGAAATGGTTGATAAAATTGCGCAGGCCTTAAACGCACTTCCTGCCGATATCAACGTTGTGGAAGATAAAGAGCTCGGCAAATACGCCAAAAGGCAGGGGCTTGCGGTTGTTTTAAGGATAAGCTCTTATATGGGCGCGCGCGCTTTGGACCTGCGCCAGTGGCAGGAAGACGAAGCCTATACCGGCTGGACTAAAAAGGGCATTCGTCTGCCTTTAGAGAAACTGGGCGAAGTAAAAAATTTGTTTGCCAAAACGCTTGACTTTATAAAAGAGCAAAAATAAGCGCTTTCACAGTTCTATTTCTAAAAAACCTTTCCTTAAGGAAAGGGGGGATATTTGGGTAAAGATATGCCGCAAGAACAACAAGAAAACGACGAACAGTCAAATAATCGGCAGTTAAACGGAGATACCGGCGGCGCGTCCGACGAAGGACGCGGCGAGGCTGTAAAACAGGTTTTTCAGCAGCCCGTTGCCCCGGATATGCGCAATCCCCAAACCCAAAACAAACATGAAGGCGCGGCCTCTTTGGCCGTCCCCTTGCATTCCGAAGTTTTGCCTTCCGACGAAAACGAAGTTTTTGCCGCGGCGGCGCAGCATATAGCCCCGCCAAAGCCCAATATTACCTCTCAAGCCGTTGAAGCCGCGCCCGCCGCGCAGTTTGCGCAGCGTGAAGAAAAAAATATTCCTCTTTCCCAAGAAGGCGAAAAAGCCGCCCCCCAACCCGTTCAGCAGGCGCAGCCGTCTGCGGCCGCCGCCGATGACAAGCAGCCCCGTCCCGAGGGCGCGCAGCCTTCGTCCCAAAAAGAACCTGAAACGGCCCGTAAGAAGCCGGAGGTTGATTTACTGGGCCAGGAAATTGCGGGCTGTATAATTCTTGAGAAGATAAGCGAAGGCGGCATGGGAACGGTTTTTAAGGGTAAGCATAAGGCTTTGGACCGCATTGTCTGCGTAAAGATTTTAAGCCCCGCTCTGGCAAACGACAAAAAAGCCGTCGGCCTCTTTTTAACCGAAGCGCGCGCCATAGCAGAGCTGGACCATCCCAACATCGTTTTCGTCTATAACGTCGGAAGGGAAAGGGGTTTTTATTTTATCGTAATGTCCTTTATAGACGGGGAAAGTTTATCTTCAATAGTAAGAAAGCGCCCGCATCTGCCTATTTCTTTTGTGGTGGAAACTTTTATCGGCATTTTAAGCGGTCTTGAGGCGGCGCATCAAAAAGGCATTATCCACCGCGACATAAAACCTTCCAATATTTTAATTACCAAAAAGCTTGAGGCTAAGATAGTTGATTTCGGCATTGCCAAAAAAGTTGATAAAGAAAAAGGGTTTACAAAAACCACGGAGCTGGCCGGCACGGCTTACTTTTTATCTCCCGAGCAAGCTTTGGGGCGGCCCATAGACACCAGGGCCGACCTTTATTCCCTGGGCGCAAGTTTGTTCTATGTTCTCACGGGCAAATATCCTTTTACGGGCAAAACTTCAATGGATATTATTCAGAAGCATATAAACGAGCCCGTGCCCGACGTTTCCGCCTACAGAAAAAATATTCCGCTTTGGCTTTCCCAGGCGGTTACTAAACTGATGAGCAAAAATCCCGCGCTGCGCTTTCAAACGGCGGGGGAAACGCTTACCTATTTCAAAAAAATGAGAGCCGAAGAACAGCTTAAAGTTCGTCAGGGGCTTAATATAGCAGAGGAAGTCGGCCTCCAAATAAATACGGAAAAACCTGCCAGCGCGCAATATCCCTCTCCGGCAAGATATGCGCCTTTATTCTCCGGCAATTTGCGGCAGAAACAAAATTATAAGGCCGAACTCCCCGTAGTTGATTTCGGCTCGCAAAAGCCGGTCCAGAGTCTTACTCCCGCCTCAGCTTTAGCGGCAAAACAAGGCGCGGCGCCGCAGCCCGCGCAAAAAAATATGCCTGTGCAGCAGACGGCGGCCGCGGCGGCAAAGCAGACGGAGCCCGTTTCTAAAAAAACGCCGCCGATACCATTGCTTAAGCGTCCCAAAGGCTCAATTTTGAAAACTTTATTCGGCGGTTCCAAAGCGGTAAAAGCGCCTCCGGTCAAAGAGCAACCTTTGCCGGATTTCAAGGCTCCTCTCTCAAAGCATCCTGATCCGAACGCCGCTTTGAAACGCAGCAGAGCAAAATTTCTAGCCCAGAGTTTGGTAATGTTTGCTTTAGCCTGCGTTATGATGATGTTAGCTTCCGGCATATTTATAAAACTGGGCGTTTTATGCTCGCACTTTCCGGGTGTTGACTCAATGTCGTGGCTTGTGGCGTTTTTTGAACCGTGGATATCGGCGCAGAGTTTCCTGCCCGGCCAAATGATTCTTGCGGCAATAGCTTTTGGATTTATCTTATTTGTTTCTTCTATGTTTTTGTTTGATATGATACGCTGCGTAGTGCCAAGCGTTATTGTGGTGGCGTTTGTTTCCTATGTAGCGGGATTCTACGGGTGGATAGAGGGTTCCGGCGCAATAGTGTCTTTCACGGCAAGGGGATATATGCCTATCTATGCCGTTTTAATCGGCGCTCTGGCGATAAAGCTGGACGAGGACGACAGCCTCTCCATCTTCTACCGCATAGGCGCGGCCCTGCTTATGCTTTTGGCCTTTTTTGCTGTAAATAATTTTGCCTCCGCCGAAGTTTTTGCCACGGGGGAAGTTACTTCGGCTCTCTATAAATCGGCCATGGGCTTAGT
>JAEWSL010000054.1 GCA_023398295.1 Elusimicrobiota bacterium
GATCAACAGCCTCGCCGACGGTTTTAATTTTCTCTGCCTGTTCGTCGGGGATTTCAATATCAAACTCTTTTTCAAGGGCCATAATAAGCTCAACGGTGTCCAAAGAGTCTGCGCCTAAATCATTGATGAACTGCGCTTCGGGTTTTACCTGTTCGGGTTCAACGCCCAGCTGTTCCACAATAACGTTTTTTATTCTTTCTTCTACATTGTTTGCGTCCATTTTCTTCCTCCGTATTTTTCAAATTACTTTTATATATAAAGGCCGCCGTTGACCGCTATCACTTGCCCCGTGATATAGGCCGCTTTGTCGGAAGCCAAAAACAATACCGCTTGCGCAATATCATCTGCACGGGCAAAACGTTTAAGAGGTATTTGCCCCAACGCCGCCTCTTTTACTTCCTGAGGCAGCTTTTGCGTCATTTCCGTATCAACAAAACCCGGCGCTACTGCGTTTACGCGGATATTTCTTGCAGCAAGTTCTTTTGCCAGCGCCTTTGCAAGGCCTATTAAACCCGCTTTTGCCGCCGCGTAATTAGCCTGCCCCGCGTTGCCCATCTGACCGACGACGGACGTTATATTTATTATCGCGCCGCTGCGCGCTTTCATCATTTCTTTTGCGCAGGCCTTTGACATTAAAAACGCGCCTTTCAAATTTACGTTTAGCACCGCGTCCCAATCCGCTTGGCCCATGCGTATGAGCAAGGTGTCTTTGGTTATGCCGGCGTTGTTTACCAAAACGTCAATTGCGCCAAATTCTTTTACGGCGCCCTCAACAAAATCTTTTACCTGCGCTTCGTTTGAAATATCGGCTGTTTTTATAAAAATTTTCGCGCCGGGATATTTTGCAAGCAAATCCTCTTTTGCTTTTATAAGGCTTTCTTCTTTAACGGCGCAAAGCGCAACGTTTGCGCCTTCTTTTAGGAAAGCTTCGGCCGTTGCGTAACCTATGCCCCTGCTTGCGCCCGTTATAAGAACGGTTTTGCCTTTAAGCATCTTCGCCCCCCAGTTCGTCAAAGACGGGTTTTAGGGCGGCTATATTTTCTTCTATAATTTTTGCCGCGTTATTTTCAACAAGTCTTCCGCAGACTTTTATGGCATTGTAAATTGCGTTCGGCCCGCTTTTGCCGTGGCATATTATAACGGGCCCCTTTACGCCCAAAAGTGGCGCGCCGCCGTAACATTCTGGATCGGTGCTGTCCTTTACAGCCTTGAAAGCCGGTTTTGCAAGCAAAGCGCCCAAAGCGCAAAGCGGACGCGGCTTAAGCTGGGCTTTAATCATATGGAACAGGGATTTTGCAAGCCCTTCGGAAAGCTTCAGCATTATATTGCCCGTAAAGCCGTCGCAGACTACAACGTCTATCATGCCGCCGTGCACGTCACGCCCTTCAATATTGCCGTAATAGTTAATGCCCAAACGGCGCATATATTTAGCGGCTTCTTTAACAAGGATATTGCCTTTACCCTCTTCCTCGCCTATGGACATAAGGCCGACAAGCGGGTTTTGCACGCCGTAAGCTATATTGCTGTAAATGGAACCCATGACCGCAAATTGTAAAAGGTAAAGCGGTTTGCAGTCCGCGTTTGCGCCGGCGTCTATTATTACCGCTACGCCTTTTTGCGTCGGCATAGGGGAAGCTATTGCAGGCCTGCTCACGCCGTTTATCCTCCCTAAAACAAAAACGCCGGCCACCATTGTCGCGCCGGAGTTTCCCGCCGAAATCATCGCATCGGCCTTGCCGTCTTTTACCAGTTGGGCGCAAACGACAATGCTTGCGTTCTTTTTCTGGCGGCATTCCCGCGCGGGGGAAGCGGCCATATCAACCGCTTCGGTGGCGTGTATTACCGATATTTTGCTTTCGTCGTATTTAGGGGCTTTTGCAAGCTCCTCTTTAATTGCGTTCTCGTCGCCTACCAGGATAACTTCGCACCCGAACTCGGCCACGGCCTTTATTGCGCCTAGCACATTGGGTTTTGCGCCGAAATCGCCTCCTAAAGCGTCAAGGGCTATTTTCATATCCTATATTTTATTTTGCGGGTTGGGTTTTATCTTTTTTAACTTTAATTTGTTTGACTAATTTGCCGCCGTAAAAACCGCAGGTGGGGCAGATATTGTGGGGCAAACGGGCGCTGCCGCAATTTGAGCAGGCTGTGATATTGGCCGCCGTCAATTTGGAATTAGAGGACCTCCTGAGGTCTCTTCTTGAACGGGTATGTTTTCTTTTTGGATTAGGCATTTATTGCTCCTTTTATTTTGCTTCTTTTTGCTTTTTATCGCTGATAAATTTATCTTTCAGACAGGCAAAAGGCGAAAGCGTTTGTTCCTTGCAGGCGCAGGATATTTTATTTTTATTTACTCCGCAGACGGCGCATAAACCCTTGCAGTCTTCGGAGCATAAATTTTGTATCCCTTCAAACAAAGCCAAGTTCTGTCTTACTATAGACATTATATCAATTATTTCATCTTTAAGGGAAGACAGGGAGGTAAACTCCTCCGCGAAATTCTTGTCAAACATCTCAAGACAGCGCGAGCATTGCACTTTTGCCGCGCCAAAGAACTCCCCCTGCGTAAGTATTTCTTTGCTCAAGACAGAGAATTTGAGCCTCAAACTTATTTTCTTTATCTGCGCGGGTTTTGTAAGGGCGTCTTTGAAGTCTGCGGGGTTTAACTGCGCCGCGCAGGCAAGGCCGTGCATATCCAAAATATCTCTGGTCTTAAAGATAAGGTTTTTTGGTATTTCGTAATTTTCGTAATTTTTCATAAATTTTTATTGCGCCGCATGCTGCGTTGCAAAGGCGCAGGCAAAACCCCTTTTCTTAAATAATACCATTTTAGAGTAACGCAAAAAAACCGGCTTTATAGGCTTTATATTTGCTACGATATATATTAAAGAAGAAAGAAGTTTAATTTCGGAGGGAACAGATAATGAAGAAATTACTTGCAGTTGCAGTTCTGGTTACAGGCATGGCGCTTAGCGCGGCGGCCGAAAGCCCGGTCAAACTTTCCTTGTTTGACACCATTGCCTACCCCAAGCCCGAGAAGACTAACGTCGTCTTGGGTTTAGTTGACAATAATACGCCTGCGGTCCGCGGCGTTGACCTCAACATAATTTCCGCCAGATCGGAATCTATGTACGGCGTGCAGTGGGCATTTGCCTATGCAAGGGCAAACACGATGTACGGCGTGCAGTCCGCCATTTACACAAAGGCCGAGACGGCAAAAGGCGTGGTTAACGGCATTTTGACTACTACTGAAGAACTCTCCGGCGTTGCTTTCGGTTGGGTTAATATGAACGACAAATATTTTGTCGGCGCGCAGCTGGGCCTTGTTAACTTTGCCAAAGAAGCGCACGGTTTTCAGGGCGGCATCTATAATCAGGCTGAGAATTTTAAGGGCCTTCAGCTTGGCATCGTAAATAACATTACGACCATTGATAAAGGCTTGCAAATCGGCCTTGTGAACTTAATTAAGAACAACGGCTGGCTGCCCGGCATGATAATTGTCAACGGCAGATTCTAAGAGTTGTTTTAATTTACGACATAAAAAACCCCGTCTTAAATTAAGACGGGGTTTTTTATTTTGCGGAAGGTTTTTTGTTTAAGTCCGTAATATCAACGCCTGTGTAGTAATGACGCAGAATTTGCCTGAAAGTTTGTCCTTCATCTGCCCTGCCGCCGCTGCCCGTCTGGCAGAGGCCTACGCCGTGCCCCCAGCCGCCGCCGTAGAAGATAAAAGAATCCAGTTTGCCCTGGACATAATTTGGCTCCACTATAAAATAAGTGCTTTTGAGCAGGCCCAGAGCAAGATATTTTTTTATTTCATGTTCTTTTGTTAAGGTAAGAGAGCCTTTTGTCCCCATTATCTTTACGCCGTTTACATAACCCGAAACGCCGCGTCTTAGGGGCACTATAGCTTTTATTTTGCCTATATCTTTGCGCCTTGCCACGACGGAGCGTATTTGTTCCTCCTCAACAAGCCTAGTCCAGCGGAAGTTAGAGGGGCTTACGCTTTTGTAATATCTGCTGAAGGCCGGCTGGGAGTGCTGTAATAATTCCTTAAATTGATACGGCTGCAAATTACTCGTGTCAAAATCTTTATAGTCAGAAACGGGTTTTAAGTATTCGTGCGGATACCAGCCCGCTTCTTTGCTGCTTTGTGTATACCCGCCGCAGTTGGAGGAAAATACGGCCTCAATAGGCTTTCCTTTATAGGTAAGCACGACGCCGTTTGTAGCCTCCGCGGCGGAATTGGTTTTTTCCCGCTCGGCTTTGACGCCGCCGTAAACTTGACAGTGCTGCGTGTCGCAGACGTCATATCCCCATTGTTTGTGCTTGCCCAAAGAACGCAGCGCGTAAGTGCGCGCGATGACGGCTTGGGTTTTAAGCGCCTCCGTTGGGAAAGAAGAAGGCATTTCTGCCGATATAACGCCGTAAACATATTCCTCCAGGTTAAGATGGTTTACCGCGATAAGCCCGTTTAAGGAGCGGTTATAAATGAACTCTATATATCCCCTGTATTCTCGCGTCTGGCGGCTTTCCCAGGTGGTGCCGTGGCCTGTGAGGATATCTTTTATTATAGTGGTGTGGGAATTAAAATCGGGCGCGCTTTGCTTTATTATAAGGGAGCCGCTAAAAGGCGTTCTTTGCCCCTTCGGGGAAACAAGATAGGCCCTCTTATTTTCAATTATCACTTTCCAAAATGCGTTTGGCGCGCCTTTTTTAAGCAATACCTTGCTGTTTTTATCGGTTGCCGTAAAAAGGTGCGAAGTGGAAAATTCTATGCTCTGCCTGGCGACGGGCGCGCCGTTTATTTTGGCGCCAAGGCCCACGCGTATGTGCTGTGTTTTTTTGTTCTCGTAAGGTTTTTTGACGATGGTATGCTGCCAAACGGGCAAAACTTCGCTCTCGAATTTTATAGGAGCATTTTTAACGTCTTCGCTGACAAGGGAGCTTATTTCCTCCATGGAACTTTTAACCTGCGCGCTTGAACTGTCAACGGAAGAAACGTCGGCGTAAGTCTGCCATGCTTCGTTATACTTTTTCATTTTTACCATAACGTCGGCGTAGCGTTTGCGCGCCTCGGTAAACTGGGAATCGTAGTCAATTACTTTTTTATAAGCGCGCGCGGCCTGCGGATATTTTTTTTGCTCCGCGTAAAGTTCGCCCAACATAAAATTAGCAAGCGCCTTGTGGTTTTGACCGCTTGCCGCCATCTTTAAGTTTATTTCCGCAAGGTCCAGTTGCTTCAAGCCCATTTGCGCGCGCGCAAGGTTTATAAAGTAGAACTCGGTTTTATCATTTTTTTCGGTAAGACGCGCAAAAACATTTTCCGCGTTAAGATAGTATCCGCCGTCCAAATAGGCTTCTCCGGCGAACTCAAGGACGGTTAAATCCTGCGGATATTTTTTAAGCGCGGCAGACATTATGTCAACCGCAAGGCGCGTGTTGCCAAGTTCCATGGCGATATAAGCCGCGTTTAGAAAAGAATCCCTTTCTCCAGTATTTTTTGATATGGCTATAAATTTTTCAAGAGAGTCCTGCTGGTTGAATGAAAAGTATGCCTCCACAGCCTGGCGCATCTGCGGGGAAAGCGTATCCTGCGGGGATAGCGTATCCTGCGGGGATATAACCTCGGCTGTTTTGACTTGTGCGGGCGCGCCGTTTGCGCAGACTGCTGCGGAAAGAAAAACCGCCGCAGCAAGTGCGGTAAAGGCGGCAAAAGATGTAATAATTCTCTTCATTTATTATAATTATACTATATGCAGGAAACCTTGCCCAAAATGCCCGCGTGGCTTAAAGAGCTTGCGGCAAAAAACAAGCGCGCCTATCATCAGATTTTGGCGGAACATATGCAAAAAAGGCTTGATACAAAAGGCCTTCATACCGTATGCGAGGAAGCGCGCTGCCCAAACAGGGGGGAATGTTTTTCCCACGCCGACGCAACGGTTATGATACTGGGCAATATCTGCACGCGCTCGTGCAGATTTTGCGCCGTGCCTAAATTTCAAAAAACCTGCGCGCCCGAAGAAAGCGAAGCCGCGCAGACTGCGGCCTTGGTCAAGGAAACGGGCATAAAATATCTTGTGCTTACCATGCCCACGCGCGATGATTTGCCAGACGGCGGCGCGTTGCATATAAATAAGGTTATAAGCGAAGTTAAACGGCAAAACCCCTCCTGTCTTATTGAGGCTTTAATATCGGATTTGGGCGGCCGCTTTGAACATATAAAAACAATTCTTGACAGCGGCCCCGCGGTTTTGGGGCATAATGTGGAAACGGTGCCTTCTTTATATAAAGCGGTGCGCTGCGGCGCGGAGTACGGGCGTTCGCTAGACCTTCTTAGAGAAGTTAAAAAGATAAATAAGAATATTTTGACAAAGAGCAGCATTATGCTGGGCCTGGGCGAAACAAAGGAAGAGCTTTTGGCTGTTTTTGGAGATTTGCGTTCGGTTGACTGTAATCTGCTCACTCTAGGCCAGTATCTTGCCCCTTCGGCGCAGCATTATCCCGTAAAAGCGTATCCCGAGCCCGCTTTTTATGAGGAACTTGCCCAAGCCGCGCGCAAAATGGGTTTTGGCGGCGTTATGGCGGGCCCTCTTGTAAGAAGTTCTTTTCGCGCGGGGCTGTTGTATAAGCAATATGCGCAGCGGGACGCAGCCTGCGAAAGTAAAAACGCAAAAAATATTTTAGCTTTTTAGATATTAAAAAACCGCGCGGAATTTAGGCCGCGCGGTTTTTGTCTTAAGATGAGAAATTATCTTTTGTAATAAGTTTTATCAAGAATTGCTTTTGCCACGATATCTTTAGGCGCAACTTTTTGGTTTGCCAAATCGGCCTGATAGACGCCGCAGTCAATGGGGTGGGGCTGCATTGTTTTTAAGTCTTTACCCAGCCGGCCGTCAACTTTGCAGGTAACTTCGTAGCTGTCCGTAGCTGTTTTAACCGTTTCCCAGTCGCGTTGGTTTGCCAGCAGCACAAGGCCCTGGCTTCTTTTGCTTTTGTCAATTGCCATAATATAGGCGTCAATATCCTGGTCAAAGAAACGCTTGACAAGTTTTACGGCCTGCTGGCGTTCCTGCGCCAGCATTTTGTTTAACGCTTTTTGGCGGGACATAGGCGTTTTCTTTTTTTCCACCACGGTATTTCTGGAAATTGTGCCGTCGGCTTCTATAGTGGTTGAAGTGGTCATCAAGGTTTTGCCGAAGACTGTTCCGCGTTCGTTTCTGTTTGTTTTATAAAGGTATCCGTCTTCAAGAGGATCTTCGGGGTATTCCCTTTCGGTAAGTTTGCTGTCGGCCGCCACTTTTGAAACGGTTTCCAGGCTGTTTACTTCCATTGCGCCCATATGTATGATATTGCCGTCGGTAACGATATCTTTTGGCGTTATCTGGCCGTGCACGGCTTTTATTATGGGGGAATAAGAAACTTTTATAACGATGCTGTCGGGGGTATATTTAACGGCCTGGCCCTGATTTACCAATTCGTTTACAAAAGACTTGTTAAAATCCATTTGAGTAACTTTAACTTCGCTTGCCCAGCAGCATCTTGTTATACAGGCGCGGTCGGTATCAATTTTTTTAAGGGCCTCCGGCGGATTAAACTGGAAGTTAAAGCGGTAGCAGACGTCTAAGATATTGCCGTCCAAATCCATTTTAGAGGATACCACCTCAAGCCATTTTTTGGTGGAGTCCCCGTCGCTTGTCGCCATTCCGACGCACCCGCAGAGCAGGGGCAGGGCTAATAATAAGGCAGAAAGTTTTCTCATACTTTGATTATACCCTATTTTTCAGGCAAATGTTAATAAGCATTTTTTTGATGTCATTTTTTGCTATGATTTTACTATAATGTAGGGGACACTTAATTTGGAGGATTTATGAAATATATTTGCGCGTTTGCTTCGTTGTTATTTTTATTAAGCGGCTGCGTGGCCGTTAACAGGAACGAGTACAGCAGTTCCACCGTTACCTCCGTCAAACAGAGGCAGCCGGCCGCCCCTGCCGAGGAAATAAAAGACGAAGAATTTGATTTGCTTGTCGCCCCCCAGTATAATTACGAAGATACCACCCCTTACGCAGAGCAAATTCGCAACAGTTCCAAAGCTCCCAAGAAAGCAAAGCCGGTAATAAAGGTATTGCAGTAAAGGGGGTTTGCGGTGGCTTGCGCTTTTTTAGAGCAGGAAGCCCGGCGTTTGCATAAACTTTTGTCGCGCGTTACGGATTATGCAGGCGGGCGGAAGTTTTCCCCTGAGCGCTGTCTTGAGATTGCGCCTTTAACTTTTGAAATAAATAAATTAAAAAATGAGCGGGATTTTGCAGTCCTCGCTCATTTTTATTGCCTGCCGGAAATTGTTTACGGCATTGCCGACTTTCGCGGGGACTCCTATGCCCTTGCCAAAACGGCGCGAGAAGTTAAGCAAAAAAACATTATCTTTGCCGGCGTTTCTTTTATGGCGCAGACGGCAAAAATAATTAATCCCGAAAAAGAGGTTTTCCTTGCGCCGGTGTTTGCGGGCTGCTCTCTGGCTGACAGCATTACGGCCGGCGACGTTAAAAAACTTAAACAAAAATATCCCGCCGCCCCCGTTTTATGCTACATTAACAGCACCGCCGAAGTAAAAGCGCAGTGCGATATCTGCGTAACCTCCTCAAACGTTTTTGACATTGCGGCCAAGCTCCCGCAGGAAGAACTTATTTTTGTGCCCGACGTTTATATGGCGCAAAATATTGAAAATAATCTTAAAGCGCGCGGACTTAAAAAAAAGATAATTTCCTTTGGCGGCACCTGCTGCGTTCACGACAAATACAATGCGCAGGCCCTCATGCAGATCAGGCAGGAATATCCCGAAGCAAAAATCCTCTGCCACCCCGAATGCAGCCCCGCCGTCTGCGCTTTATGCGATTATACCGGAGGCACGGGTGGTATGTTACAATATGTAAAAGGGCAAAGCGCGCAAACGTTTGCCGTTTTAAGCGAGAGGGGCATTATTAACTGTCTTGAGTTTGAAAATCCTTCCAAGACTTTTTTGCCCGTGGGCAGGGTTTGCGCGCAAATGAAGCGTAACAGCCTTGAAAATATTTTAGAAGTTCTTAAAAATCCAAAAGCGCGCCGGGCGGCCCGCGTTGATGTTGAGGCCCAAACAGCCGAAGAGGCAAAGCGCGCCATAGACAATATGTTTAAGCAGGCGGGCGGGAGCGTAAAATGACAGATAAAATAATTGAACTTGCCATACAGGAAGATTTAGGTCTGGGGGATTTAACATCAGATAATATTTTTACCGAAAAAGATAAGGCCAAGGCTTATTTTCTTGCAAAAGAAGATATGATTGTCTGCGGTCTTGAGGTTGCGCGCGAAGTTTTTGAGTATGTGGATAAAACACTGCGTTTTAAGGCTTTGGCAAAAGATGGGCAAAAGGTCAAAAAAGGCGCAAAACTGGCCGAAGTTTTAGGCTCGGTTTTAGGCATACTTAAAGGGGAGCGGACCGCCCTTAATTTCATGCAAAGGATGAGCGGCATTGCAACGCTCTCTTCCAGGTACGCGGCGGCGGGCGCAAAATACGGCGTTATGATTACCGACACGAGAAAGTGCCTTCCCGCTTTTCGCAAATTTGATAAATACGCCGTGCGCTGCGGCGGCGCCAGAAATCACCGCATGTCCTTAAGCGACGGCGTGCTTATAAAAGAAAATCATATAGAAGCCGCCGGCGGCATAGCGGCAGCGGTAAACTTAGTGCGCTCCAAAATAGGGCATACGCCAAAGATTGAGGTTGAGGTTAAAAACAAAGCCGAGATTTTAGAAGCTCTTGAGGCCGCGGCCGATATAATTATGCTGGATAATATGACGCCCGCGCAAGTCAAAGAAGCAAAGAAAATAATAGGCTCTCGGGCTATAGTTGAAGCCAGCGGCGGCATCACGCTTGCCAATTTGGAAGAATATTGTAAAATGGGAGTAGACGTCATATCCGTAGGCGCTTTGACTCACAGCGCGGGCGCAAAAGACATCAGCCTGCTGCTTGAGTATAAAGGCCGCAAAAAATAAGGAGGTTTCTAAAACTAAAAAAAATCAGCTTACCAAAATGCACGATAGGAGATGCTTACTATGAAAGATTTATCCAAACTTCTGGCCAAAATAAACCAACGCGCCACGAGTTCAGTTATAAGAGATCTGTTTAAGTACACCAGTAAACCCGGCCTGATTTCTTTTGCGGGAGGCATGCCGGATCCGTCTTTTTTCCCCGCGCAGGACATTATAGATATCACAAAGGAGCTTCTTACAAAAAATAAAAACCAGGCCCTTCAGTACGGCTACACGGAAGGCGAGCCTGTTTTTAAGCAGGAACTCAAAAAGCTTTTGAAACAAGATGAAAATCTTATCGTAACCGACGACGAGCTTATGATAACCTCGGCCTCGCAGCAGGGGCTTGATATAGCGGGCAGGACGTTCATTGACGAGGGCGATACGATAATAGTTTCCAAACCCACCTATTTGGGCGCTTTGCAGGCTTTTAAGGCTTACGGGGCAAATATGGTAGGCGTTGAGAGCGACGAAGACGGTATGCTTGACGCTGACCTTGAAAAAAAATTAGCCCAAATCAAAGCCGAAGGTAAGATCTGCAAATTTATTTATTTGGTGCCGGATTTCCAAAACCCTTCGGGCCTTACCATACCCGCGCAAAGGCGCAAAAAAATCCTTGAGATAGCAAAGAAATACCAAACGCTTATTCTGGAAGACAGCCCCTACCGCAAAATCCGTTTTGAAGGCGAACATCAGCCCACTTTTTACTCTCTTGACAAAGGGGAGGGAAACGTGGTAACTATGTTTACTTTTTCTAAAACGTTTGTGCCGGGTTTCAGGCTGGGATACATCATAGGCGGCAAGGAAATTATAAAAAAATTCTCCGTGCAAAAACAGGCTATGGACTTATGCACATCGGCATTTTCGCAGCTTGTTACGGCGGGCTTTTTGGGCAGAGGGCTTGTAGGGCCCCACGTGCAAAAGGTGGTAAAAGTTTACGCCCAAAAACGCGACGCTATGGTAAAAGCGCTTGAAAAGTATATGCCCAAAGGCGTCAAGTGGACTTACCCGCACGGCGGCCTTTTCCTGTGGGTTATTCTGCCCGAGCATATGGACACCGTAAAGATGTTCCCTTCGGCGATAGAAAATAACGTCGCCTACGTTGTTGGCAACGCGTTTTTCCACGACGGTTCGGGCCATAATACGATGAGGCTCAATTTCTCCTACGCGTCTTTTGATGAAATTGACAAAGGCATAAAACGCCTTGCCGATACGATAAAAAATTATAAGGCTTAGCTTTATAAAAAAAGAGGTAAAGAAATCCTCCCGCAAAAGCGGGGGGATTTTTTTGGATTGACGCTTAAGGAGTAAATTTTTAGTTTATTTTACCGCAGACGTCGGCGTTTTACCGTCCAGTATTTTTGCTATTTTTTCAAATAAGGCAAGGGTTTCCTCAAGCGGGTTTTGCAAAGGGGAAAACAGGCGCAATCCGTCGCCGTTATGCTCGCTTAAAAACTTTAAGTTTTGTCCGAAAGTCTGCATAAAGGCGGCAAGGGCGTTTTCGGCCGTTTTGAAATTTCTTGAAAAATAAAAATCAATATGTTTGCCGTAAGCGTCGTTTAAGACGTCAATTGCGCGCAAATTGCGTAAGCCCGCCTCGCGCGAAAGCTGCATAATTTCAAGCAGATTCTTTAATTCCTGCGGAGCCGGGCCGCTTATATCCTCAAGCTCTTTTAAGATTTTTTGTTTACCTTCATAATCTGCGTCCATAAGTTCTTTGTAATAGCGCAGACGCTCGGCGTCGTTTGGCATATAATCGGGCGGCAGGTAAGCGGGGATATTAAGGTTTATCGTAGCGAAAAATTGTTTTTTTATCGGCTCGCCTTTTAATTTTTTAACTTCGTCGGCCACCAAATCGCAGTATAGGCAAAGGCCGACTGCGTTTACGTAACCGTGCTGGCGTATGCCCAAAATATCGCCCGCGCCGCGTATTTCAAGGTCGCGCAGGGCAAGCTTAAAGCCGCTGCCAAGCTCGCTGAATTCCATTATGGCGTTAAGTCTTTTTTTGGCTTCGGCGTAAATATCTTTTTTTGCTTTGGGTATCTTGCCGAAGAAAGTTTCAAACTCCTCTTTTTCCGCGGTTTCTTTTAAGAGATAATCGGGGTGCAGCAGGAAGCAGTAGGCCTTTGTGTCGCCTCTGCCTATACGGCCGCGCAGCTGATATAGCTGCGCCAGCCCGAAGTTTTGCGCGTTTTCTATTATAAGAGTGTTTGCATTTGTTATATCAAGGCCGCTTTCAATTATGGTGGAGGCCAAAAGCATATCAAATTTTTTATTATAAAAATCCCAAAGCGTTTGCTCAAGCTCTCTTTCGGGCATCTGGCCGTGCGCGCAGGCTATTTTAACTTCGGGCAGCAAAGCCTGCAGGGAGGCAAGTTTTTCGCGCATGCTCTCAACGCGGTTGTAGACGTAAAATATTTGCCCTTTGCGCGCCAGTTCGTCGCGGACGGCTTGGCAAATTATCTCTTCCCCGTAAGGCAGCAGCCGCGTTTTTATCGGCATGCGGCCCTGCGGCGGGGTTTCTATTACCGACATTTCCCTTAACGAAGAAAGGGATTGATTTAATGTGCGCGGTATCGGCGTGGCAGAAAGCATAAGCGTATGCACGCTTAAACCCTGGGCTTTAATTTTTTCCTTTTGTTTTACGCCGAAGCGGTGTTCTTCGTCAATTATGCAAAGGCCCAAATTTTTGAACTGCACGTCTTTTGAGAGCAGCCTGTGCGTGCCTATTACAATATCAACAAGCCCTTTTTTTAAGGCGTCGGTAACTTTTTTTTGTTCGGCCCGCGTTTGGAATCGCGACAGCATTGCTACATTGACCGGAAAAGCGGCCAGCCGTTCGCTTAAAGTCTTAAAATGCTGGGCGGCAAGAACGGTTGTCGGCACAAGAAAAGAAACCTGCCTTGCGCTTAAAACAACGCGCAAAGCGGCGCGTATTGCGACCTCGGTTTTGCCAAAGCCCACGTCGCCCACAAGCACCCTGTCCATAGGGCGCTCAAGGGTTAAATCTTTTAGGATATCGCCTGCGGCGCGGCTTTGGTCGGGCGTTTGCTCGTAGGGAAAAGAATCGGCGAACTGCCTTTCCAAAGTTTCATTGCCCGCCATTGCCCCCGCCTTATTTAATTGGCGCAAAGCTTCAAGCTTAAGTATTTCTTTTGCGGTTTTCTGCGCGTCTTCTTTAACGCGTTTTTTGACCTCTTTCCATGTCGTAGAACTTAAGGAGGCTACGCGCGGCGGTTTGCCTTTGAGACCGATATATTTTTGCACTTTTCTGAAGTCGGTTATCGGGACGTAAAGTTTTTCCCCGCGTTTATATTCTATCTGCAGGCAGTCTACGGGCGTGCCGTCGTTATCCAAAGTCTGCATACCGGCGTAGCGGCCTATGCCGTGGTCCTGATGGACGATATAATCTCCGTCCTCAAGCTCTTTGAAACGTATGTGTTTTGAGCGCGCGTCGTCAAAATTATTTGCGCGCGAAAGCCTGCGGTAACGTCTGTTTAATATTTCTGCCGAAGTGAAATAGGCAAATTTTTCCTTCGCGCTGTAAAAGCCCTGCTCAAGAGGGCCTACGGAAAGGGCAAGTTTTTTAAGGTTGTCGTAATCCCAAAAAATATTTTGCAGTCTTTCCTCCTCGGCTTTGTTGAGGCAAAACAGCAGAAGCTTAAAATTACTCTCAAGCAGACGTTTTACATCTCTGTCAAAAAGGCTTAAATCGCCGTTAAAGTTTGCGTTTTGTCTAAGGCCGGCGTCGCTTCCGGCAAGGAAGTCTGAAGCAAAACCGGCGAGTATCACGGCGTCTTCAAAAAGTTTTATATTTTCCTGCGAAGGGTTATAGAGAAAAGGAGTAAAATCCTTGGTCCAGTTAAGCAGGGTTGAAAAGGCCTGCGCGCTCTTAAGCGGCGCCGCGGTAAAACTTGTGAGCGCGGTTTTTGTGTTTTGCGTTTCAACGTCAATAAGGGATAGCGATGTTATCTGATTTGCGCTGAAATATATTCTGCACGGATTTTCATACGACGGGCTGAAGATGTCTATTACCGAGCCGCGCACGGCGTAAGAGCCTTCCTCCTCGCAAAAATCCTCGCGGCGGTAGCCGCAGTTTTCAAGTTTTGCAAGCAGGTCCGCGCGGCTTATATTTTGCGCAAGCTGCAAGTTTATTAAAGAGTAAGAAAAATCTTTTTTACCCGCGACGCGCTTTTGCAGTATCTCGTAAGTTGCGCCCAAATACTGCGCGCCGCCCTCCAAAATGCGGCATAGGCCGCGCGGAAGGCTTAAAGCGTCGGCCTCGTCAAACAAGACGGCGTTTTTATCGGTAAATGTTTTGACGGAGCAGGCAAATTCTTCCAGCTCCTCTTCGTTTTTGGCCAAAAAAAGCACGGGGCCGCTTTTTTGTTTGAGGGTAGTAAAATAAGCCGCCGCAGAGATATTTGGTATGCCGAAATAAACTTCTTTCATTTAACTTTCAACTTAACTTTCCAAGCGGCCCGCGCCAAAATTTGCGCACGGTTCCCGCCGGAAAAAGACAAAAACTAAATTACAAAAACTATAGAAAACAAAATAAAAATTAAAAAGAACTGGGCTCGGTGCCTTTCTTAAAAGACTCCAAAAATTTATTTTTATCTGTCGGCAGGGCCAGTTTTCCAGTTTCGGGATTTACAAACGCAAAGGAAATTCCTTCCGGCACGGGGAAGTCTTTTACGGGCTCGTCTTTTAGGACTTCCTGCATAATATCTGTCCACCAGTAGGCCACGGTGCCGCCGCCGGTCCATTTTGCGCTGTCCTGGGAAGTATCATCGTCGTAACCCATCCATGCGGCCGCGGCGATATCCGGCGTCATGCCTATAAACCACATATCTCTGTGATTTTGCGATGTGCCCGTCTTGCCCGCAAGCGGTCGTTTTAAGGCGCGCGCCGCGCCGCCCGTGCCGCGCGCTACGACGCCTTTCATCATATTTATGAGGATATAGCTGTCCTGGGGGGAAAACGCGGCTTTTTCAGTTGGGGTATGCTGTTCCAGCACGCGGCCGTTTTTATCTTCCACGCGTTCAATTGCGTACTCCGGCACGTAGATGCCGTTATTGGCAAAAGTGCTCATAGCTGAAATAAGCTCGTCTAAAGAAACAACCGAAACGCCTAAAGCCAAAGCCGGCGCGTTTGGCAAATTGGAAGTTATGCCGGCCCTGCGCGCGGTGTTGACGGCGTTTCTTATGCCTACGGCGTCAATTAAATTTACCGCGACAATATTTTTTGAAAGCTCAAGCCCGCGTCTTAAAGTTACAAAACCCGATGACTTGCCCCCAAAGTTTTTGGGCGCCCAAACGTCAAAATCTTTACTGTACATAAAAGGCTGCGCGGCAAGGTCAAGGGAATACTGGTCTTTAGCTTCGTCAAAGGTGCGCCAGTTTTTGCCGTCGTAATAAAAGACCATTTCCAAATCGCTTACCAGGGAGGAGGGCGTGTATCCCTTTTCAATTGCCGTCATCCAGACGAACGGTTTGAAGGAAGAGCCCGGCTGCCTTTTGGCCTGCGTCGCGCGGTTGAAGCGGGAATCTTCATAGTCCCTGCCGCCTATCATAATGCGTATTGCGCCGCTTTTAACGTCGCGCGCAAAGAACGCGCCCTGCAGTTTGGGATATTCCTCCTGCACTTTTTGCTCTTGGGCGGGGGTTTCTTCTTCGGTAACGGTTTCTTCTTCTTCGGGCAGAGTTTCGTCAATTATTTCTATGCCTAAATTTTGCGCTATTTTTTTATCGTACTCAAACAGACGGTCGTTCATAATTTTTTCGGCTGCGGCCTGTTTTTCAATGTCTATTGTGGTGTAGATGTTAAGGCCGCCCTTCCAAAAAGTTTCCATGCCGTATTTAGGCTCTAAAATTCTTCGCACATATTCTATAAAGTAACGGCCGGGCACAATTTCTGCGGTTTTACGCTCGGGCAGAGACTCCTCTTTGGCGGCCTGGGCTTCCTGGGCTGTTATGAAGCCGGTTTCATGCATGGAGTTAAGCACAAGCGCGCGGCGCATTTTGGCCAGCTGCGGATTGGAAAACGGGTTATATCTGCTGGGCAGCGGGATAATGCCCACAAGCATGGCGCTTTCGCCTAAAGTGAGGTCGCTTAAATCTTTGTCAAAGTATTTTTTAGCCGCGGCCTTCACGCCGTAGGCGCCTTCGCCCAAATAAATTTCGTTTAAGTAAAACTGCAAAATTTCCTGTTTGCTGAAAAGATGCTCTATCTGCACGGCCAAAAATATTTCGCGTATTTTGCGGATAATTTTCTTTTCTTTAGTCAGAAAAACGCCGCGAGAAAGCTGCTGGGTTACCGTGCTGCCGCCCTGGGCTCTTTTGCCCAAAACGATATCGCTTAAGAAAGCGCGCGATATGCCTTTTATGGAAACCCCGCCGTGATTAAAAAAGTTTCTGTCCTCCATGGCGATAACGGCGTTCTGTATGTCAACGGGTATATCCTCAAGAGGAACAAGCTGTCTTTTTTCTACGGAAAACTCGTAAATAAGGTTATTATTTCTGTCAAACACTTTGGTGGTAAGGGAGGGGGTATATTCTTCCAGCTCGTAGACGGGCGGAATGCCGCTTAGAATATAATAGCAAACGCCGGCCGCCGCAAGAATAAAAAACAGCGCCGCCGCAACGCAGCAAAACCAGAAGAATTTGGACTTAAATATACGCCCCATATATATAAATTATACAAAGTTTACCGTTTGCGCGCGCGCGGCGGCCGAAGCGGCAAAGTTAAAACTTTGCCGCTTCGGATATTTATTGCCTTGCGGCGGCCAAAATTGGTATATTATAAAAAACGGTAACGGAGGGTTCTTATGCCGCCCCTTTATTGGGTTATTTTAGCGATAGTGCTTTTTATAGGAGAGGTTTTTACTTTTGACTTTTCCTTAAGTTGTTTTGGCGTGGGCTGCCTGCTTGCGGCTTTAATGAGCTGGCTTGGGCTCAGCATTTATTGGCAGGTGTTAGGGCTTTCGGCGGCGATTGCCGTTTTGTTTTTCACGCTGCGTCCGCTTATCCTAAAAAGTCTTAACAAGAAAGCGGCGGGATACAAGAGCAACGCCGAGGCGCTTGTAGGCGCAAAGGCGGTTGTGAGCAATGTGTCGCCGGAAGATAAAACGCGCGCTCAGGCGCGTTTTGACGGCGATGTGTGGCCCGTTATTTGCGACAAAGAGCTTGAAGAGGGACAAATTGTCGCGGTTGAAAAGGTGGAAGGCATTACCCTAAAGGTAAAAAAGGAGGAGTAAATGGAAGGAAGCGTAATTTTAATCGGAGTTATAATTGCCTTTGTGGTGGTTTTTTTCTCCAAGGCTATTTTGATTGTAAAACAGGCGGAAGTTATTATTATTGAGAGGTTGGGCAGATATAAAGAAACCTTGGCCTCGGGCCCTAATCTGATAGTGCCGATTATTGACAAGCCGCGCAAAATAGAGTGGAAATACTCCCGCGATATGAACGGGCGGTTGATTTCCTACAGCGAGATGCTGGACAGAATTGACCTCAGGGAAACAGTCTATGACTTCCCCAGTCAGGACGTTATTACCAAAGATAACGTAAGCATACGCATAAGCGCGCTGATTTATTTTCAAGTAACCGATTCTTTGCGCGTCGCTTACGAAGTTGCCAGCCTTCCTCTTGCCATAGAAAAACTTACTCAGACCACCTTGAGAAATTTAATAGGCGAGCTGGAGCTTGACCAAACTTTGATATCGCGCGAAACCATTAACGCCAAGCTGCGCGCTATTTTAGACGAAGCCTCAAATAAATGGGGCGTTAAAGTAAACCGCGTTGAACTGCAGGATATCACGCCGCCGCCGGCGATACGCGATGCTATGGAAAAACAAATGAAGGCCGAGCGTGAACGCCGCGCCGTCATTTTGGAAGCCGAGGGCGCAAAACGCTCTCAGATTCTTAAAGCCGAAGGCGAAAAAGAAGCCGCCATTAATAAAGCCGAGGGCGAAAAGCGCGCAAGAATCCTTGAGGCCGAAGGCCTCGCGGAAGCAAAAGTTAAAGTAGCCCAGGGTGAAACGGAGGCTATCAAAATCGTCGCCAACAACGTTAAGGACTACTCCAACCCGGCCAACTACCTAATATCCATCAAGTACATTGAGGCTTTGCAAAAGATGGTTGACGGCAAGGATAATAAGCTTGTTTATATGCCTTACGAGGCCAGCGGCATTTTAGGCGCGGTCGGCGCGGTAAAAGAGCTTGTTGAGCAAAACAAAAAATAAAAGATAAGCTTGCTTACGATTTACAAAGAACCGCAAACAGATTTTATTTGCGGTTCTTTTTATAATAATTTTTATAGTGCGGATATGAAATTGCGGCTTTTATATTTTGTAAGGCTGTAATTTATAACCCTCTGAAAGTTTGGTATAATATATGAAGCAGAAAGTCCGCGGTTTAGGCGGATTTGGCGTTAAAATTAAGAATTTACGATTAAGAAAGCCCAGTTGGCGCAGTGGTAGCGCGTTCCCTTGACATGGGAAAGGTCACAGGTTCAAATCCTGTACTGGGCATATTTTTATGCCCCAAGGGCATAAAAATGTGCGCGTGTAGGCGCAACAACTGCTTGTTGCGCCGTCAGGATTTGAAAGGCGGAGTATTGTCTGAGTTTGAGCCGCTTAAGCGGCGAAAGGCGAAGACCGCGAGCCCGGCCTGCAGAAAATTTCCGTCAGGAAATTTATCGGAAGGCAAATCCTGTACTGGGCATATTTTTATGTCCCTAAAGGGCATAAAAATATGCCCGTTTTACGGAGCGGGCATATTAACTTTTCTATGATTTAATATTTGGCGGTATGATATTTATCAACGTATTATAAGCAGCCGATATCTTTGCTTAAATATTTGCTTTTCATTAAATAAATTTGCTATATTAAGAACGAAGAGAGCCGTCCTGATTAAAGGAGGGCTCTTTTTGTATTAAAGAGCCTCCAAAGGAAGCTCAAATGATAATAACAAACCTTTCAACTTCCCCTATAATAAACATATCCGTGAATTTAAGGGATTTCTCTAACCATATAGGAGGCCGAAGTTCATGCGTACAGGTTTTGGCCACGGGCGTTGTCAGCTCCGGCGTGCCGAAACTTACTGTCAGCTTTGACAATCAAAACTTTTATCCTCTAAGAGATGAAACTAACGCTCAAGTCGGACTGGCGTCCGGCGTTCCCGTTTTTCTTGATTTTGTCAACGCTTATATAAAAGTGGACTTAACCGGCGTAGTTTCCGAAGATTTAAGGGTGGAGGTGCAATAATGTTAAGAAGCACTATTGTAAGGAAACCGCTGGCCGATATTTCGTCTAAGGAAGATGTTTCCAATAAAACCTCTGATTATACCCTTAACAATCAAAGCGCGTACCCTAACAGCAAGGCTCTCCACGACGGCCTGGCGAAAAAATATACGGCTAACGCGTACGGCAAAATAAATTCCGCCGATATTGAAGATTGGCAGCCTTGCGCCGACTGGCCCGATATCCGCTCTGCCGCGCTGTCTAATTCCATTTACTTGCTTGCCGCCCACTCCGCTGATTTTACTTCTTACGATAACCTCGGCCTTAAGGCCACCGTTTCCGGCGGTTATAAAGTCTTCATTGACGGCGTGCAGTACGGCTCAACTTACGCAAGCGGAGTGCAATGCTCCATAACCTGGAGCACCGCAGGCATTTCCACGGGCTATGACATTACCACCCCTTCCTCCTTAAGAGCCCACATTATCAGGATTACGCCCGCCGTCGCCTCCGATACTTTAACGGCTTTTCGCTGTGCAAGGGTGGCCGATTCTGGTATGGAAACGCAAGGCGTTTTATGGGCTCATTTTACCACCGTCAATTTTATGACGCTTTCTAACTTCTTATGCACGGGAAACGCATACGCAAATCCTTCCGCAAGGGCAATTACTTCCATAAGCACGCTCAAGACGGATAATTTGACCGCAGCGTTTAACTCCGCCGAAAGCCTTTCGTATCTGCCCGTTATTGAGTATAACAATATATCCTCCAGCGCTTTTTTTACGGCTTTCTATCATACTTATGCTTTGAAAAAAGTAACCTTTAAGAATGTAATCATTACATATCTTTCTTATGCTTTTGTAGGAAGCGCAATAGAACAGATTATTTTAGATAATTCCTCAATAACTTTGAGCGGGGATAATTCCTATGCGTTCCATCAATGCTACCAGCTTAAGCAATTGCCGACGATGAATTTATCGGCTGTTACGCTTGCTAATGAGTTTTTAACTTACGCGTCTTCTTTACAGCAGGCTACTATATTTGATTTATCGGGTTCGGCCTCCGTAACAAGGCTGGGTATATACGGCTCTGCTACCTATAAGATGACGAACTTAAAAGGCCTTACGGTATCTTCTTCCGCGCCCTTTACGGGCACAAGCCCGCAGATTAACGTGAGTTATACGGGGCTGGAGCGTGCTGCGCTTATAGCTTTATTTACTTCTCTTCCGACGGTAAGCGCGGGGCAGATAGTAAATATAGTAGGCGCAACGGGCGCGGCGGCTTTAACGGCCGAAGACATCGCCATAGCCAACGTCAAAGGCTGGACGGTAACAAGATAACGACAATAAGATAAAGAGGTTTAACTATGCTATACAAGAAAATTGAAAACCCCGAAGGCGCGTACCAGGACAATGACGGAAACCGCTATGACTTGCTTGAGTGCAGCGAGGCTTTTACGCCGGAGGGCTTAAACGTAGGTTTTACGGAGTTTGAAAATATTGAGGAAGCCGAGGAAGGTTTTGGGCTAGAAGAAATAAACGCCTGAGCCAAACTAAAACAATAATAATTAACCGCCTGTAAATCCCCGCTTGCGCGGGGATTTTTGTAAGCCTTAAATAACGTAACGGTTATTTTATTTTCGCCAGACAAATTTATTTATGACGTTGGTGTAACTTTGGATTATTTTAACAACTTTTGTGGAAACGTTTTCGTCTGCATAATCGGCCACGGGCGCGGCGTAATCTTTATTTGCCTGCGCGCTTACTGCCACTTCAAGCGCCTGGAGCAGGGATTTTTCTTCAATTCCCGCCAAGACGAAACAGGCTTTATCCAAAGCTTCCGGCCGCTCGGTTGAAGTGCGTATGCAAACGGCGGCAAAGGGCTTCCCCACAGAGGTAAAAAAACTGCTTTCTTCGGGCAAAGTGCCGCTGTCGGACACTACGGCAAAAGCGTTTGTCTGCAGGCAGTTATAGTCGTGAAATCCCAAAGGCTTGTGGCTGATAACTCTTTTATCTAATTTGAAGGAGGAAGCCTCCAAACGTTTGCGGCTTCTGGGGTGGCAGGAATATAAGACGGGCAAATTATATTTTTCCGCCATTTTGTTTACGGCGTTAAAAAGAGAAAGGAAGTTTTTATCCGTGTCTATATTTTCTTCGCGATGGGCGGACAGCAGAATATATTTGCCTTTTTTTAATTTAAGACGTTTTAAGATATCGCTTTTTTCTATTTGTTTTAAGTTTGCCCTTAACACTTCTGACATGGGGCTGCCGG
>JAEWSL010000014.1 GCA_023398295.1 Elusimicrobiota bacterium
TATTAAAACCATATGGCATATCAAAGACGGGCGCATAGAAGTTTTTAACGGCAATTACGACGACTATAAAGCCGAGTTTGCGCTTAAACGTCAAAGCCTTCAAGCGCGTCTTAGCACTCTTGAAAAAGAAAGGAAACAAACCCATAAGGACTTAATGCGCGAACAAAAACGCGCCGCAAACAGCCGCCGCCAAGGGGAAATTGCTAAACAAAAAGGCAAATGGGCGCCGATAATTGCGGGCGGCAAAAAGAGACAGGCGCAAAAAACCGCAGGCAGGCAAAACAGCCTTATACGAGATAAAAAATCCGATATAAACGAGGAGATACGCCGCCTGTCCTTTGCGGAAATTATTACCCCCTCCTTCAATCTGCCCGCAGGCGGCGGCGCGGACGCGGTTTTGTTTATAATGGACGGCGCGGCCGGCTATGGCGAAACTACGGTTTTGCGGGATATAAATTTAAGCCTGCAAACAGGCGAAAAAATTGCCGTTATGGGCGATAACGCAAGCGGCAAATCAACCCTCTTTAAGGCAATACTGGGCGGCAGCCTGCGCATGGGCGGCGTTTGGGAAACGCCCGCCCCCGCCGATGTCGGCTATCTGGACCAGCATTACGGTAATATTGAAAGCGGTCTAAACGCTTTGGAAGTAATTGCTGCAATTATGCCGTATTGGAGCCACGCGCAAATAAGAAAACATCTTAATTCTTTTCTCTTCAGGAAAAACGAAGAGGTTTTAACGCCGGTAAACTGCTTATCGGGCGGGGAGCGGGCAAGATTATCGCTTGCCGCAATAGCCTGCAAAGTGCCGAAGTTGCTTTTGCTTGATGAAATAACAAATAATATTGACCTTCAAACGCGCGAGCATATAGAACAAATATTATCCGCCTATCCCGGGGCAATTGCAGTAATTTCCCACAATATGGATTTTCTAAAAACCGTCGGCGTTAAGACTTTCTACCAAATATCTGGCGGAAATATGGCAAAAACCGCTCCGCAATAAAATCCGCAAAAAACAGCCGCGCCTTAATACCCTTTATATCTTTATATAAGGATAAGGCGCGGCTGCATTATGTCAAAAATATTTTACTTTATTACGGAATTTATAAGCTTGCCGTTTACAAAACTCGTAATACTCTCAAGCGTCGTCTTAAGTATCCTGTGCACAGCGTCGGTGGAGTTAAAGCCCATATGCGGCGTTATTATCACATTCTTAAGACGCAAAAGTTTGTTGTTTATTATCGTGTTAAGCGCAAAATCCATGCTCATTGCGCCTTGCTTCAAAATGATATCGTCGTGGATTAAAACGTCTTCGTCTTCCAAAACGTCAAGGCCCGCCCCGCCCACTTTGCCGCTTACAAGATTGCGGTACAAAGATTCCGCGTCAATTAAATCCCCGCGCGCCGTGTTGATAATTATAACGCCGTCTTTCATCTTCTTAATAACAGCGTCGTTAATCATATGATAATTTTCTTTAGTGGAAGGCACGTGAAGAGAAATTATGTCGCTTTTGGCGTAAAGTTCCTCCAACGGGACGTATTTTATATTGCAGATACGGCAAAATTCTTCGTTCGGATATAGGTCGTAGGCAAGAACGTTCATGCCAAAGCCCTGCGCCAGTTTTATCATATGGCGCCCTATGGCCCCCGTGCCGATTACGCCTATGGTGCGGCCGTATAAGTCAAAGCCTATATACTCTTTTACGTCGTATTTGCCGTCAAACATATCGTTGCGCGCAGTGATAATTTTGCGGCTCAAATTAAGCAGCAGGCCCATAGCGTACTCGGCCACCGTGGCCTCGCCGTATTTAGGCACGTTGACGACGGCAATGCCGCGCTTTTTGCAATAAGCCAAATCAATATGGTCAAAACCGGTGGAGCGCGTTGAAATAAGTTTCAGATTTGCAAAGTTATCAAGGGAGGACGCTTGCAGCTTCTGGGAAGAGAGCGCAAAGACGGAAATTATATCGGCGTCCTTATATTCCTGCAATTCCCGCGCGGTGAGGTTTGAGACGGCTTTTTCGCATACAATTATGTCGCAGGCGCAGCTCTTATGCGAGGCGATATAGTCTTTGGAAATACTGTCCATGCCAAAAAATACTATTTTCATAAAACCCCCTTTGCCGCTTTTACTTATATTATATTAAATTGGCGGCCCGGGCGGACGCTTAGGGCGGCGGCGCGCAAAGCGCAAGGGCTCTAATAATGCTAAAATATAAGTATGAGATATAAGACGATTATTTGGGACCTTGACGGCACCCTTCTTGACAGTCTTGAAGACTTAAAAGACAGCACAAATTACGCCCTAAGCAAATTTGGTTTTGCGCAAAGAACCTCCGAAGAAATAAAAAAATCTTTGGGCAAAGGCGTGGGGCATCTTGTAGCCTCCTCGCTGCCCTGCGGCGATAAAAACCCGCATTTTAACGAAGTATTGGAAGTTTTTAAGACTCATTACCTTGAAAACAGCGCAAATAAGACAAGGCCCTATCCGCACATTATAAACACGCTTGAAGCCCTTAAGGCAAACGGCGTTAAAATGGCCGTAGTGTCAAATAAATTTGACGGCGCGGTAAAAGAAATAAGCCGCAAATACTTCGGCGATATTTTTGAGTTGCAAATAGGCGAAACCAAAAATATGCGCCGCAAGCCCGCCCCCGATATGCCGCTTTACGCCATGCAAAAACTGGGCGCAAAGAAAGAAGAAACCCTGTTTATAGGCGACAGCGAGGTGGACCTGAAAACCGCCCAAAACACCGGCATCAAATGCCTGAGCGCTCTATGGGGTTTTAAGACGAAAGAAGAACTGCTTGAAAACGGCGCGCAAAACTTTGCGGAGCGTACCGAAGACCTATCGCGGCTGCTTTTGGAAGTCTAAAGCCCGGCGCGCGGGCGCAAAAAATAAAAGGAGTAAAAAGTATGAAAAAAGTTAACTCCTCCCCGCTTGATTACAAATATTTCAAAGAGCTGCCCCTGCATAAAGCTTATACTTTGAGCGAGGCGGGCCCCGTCGTTATGATAGCCACGCAAAACGGCGGCAAACCCAATGTTATGACGCTTTCCTGGCATATGGTTACGGACTTTACGCCGCAGTTTGCTTTTCTTACCGGCCCGTGGAACTATTCTTACAAGGCTTTGGTAAAAAACAAAGAGTGCGTAATTGCAATACCGACGGTTGACATAGCGCAAAAAGTTGTTAAAGCGGGCGCGTGCTCGGGCGAAGATACCGATAAATTTGCCAAATTTAATTTTACCCCGCTTAAGGCAAAATTTGTAAAAGCCCCGCTGGTAAAGCAATGTTACGCCAATATTGAGTGCCGCATAATTGACCATATCAAAAAGCACAACATCTTTGTTTTACAGGGAGTTGCGGCTTGGATTGACGGCAAGCGCAAAGAGAAACGCTTTTTCCACGCTGTGGGCGACGGCACTTTTATTGCAGACGGCAAAAAAATAAATTTGCGCAAACTGATGAAAAATAAACTTCCAGACGGCGTATAGCAAAATTAAAAACAATAAAAACAACCCGCGCGTTCCAAAAGAACGCGCGGGTTATTTTTTACAGAGATACTTCTAAAACGCTTTACTGCGCAAGAGCTGGAACCATTTGGCCCGAGATTTCAGCCGTCGCCGTTTCGGCGGCTTCCTTGGTTTGTTTCAGGCATTTTACGCTTGAGTTTTTGGGGCCTAAAAGCGTTTTAAGACCATTTTTTCCCTCCGGAGAGGAAGAAACATAGGACTCAAAGACCATAAAGGGGCTTAGGTCATACATATGCTCTTTATAAGACTGCGGCAGCGGCCCGTAAATTGGCGCAACGCCTTCCTCAACAAACACAGAGCCTTCAAAGTGGCCCCTTGGCAGGTGCGACAACAGAGCTATTCTGTAAGATCTGTTTTCGTCAAAAGGCTTGCCGTTAATAAGGAAGCGTTTGACGGCGGAGGTATTGTCCGTACCAACCACATATTCCAAAACAACATTATCAGAATAGCCGTATATGGAATAGCAATCGCTTTCACCCTCGCACTTTAAGCTTTTTTCAACGGCTTTTTTGAGCAGTTTACCGTCTATGGTAACAGCGCTGAAATATTCCTGGTAGGGAAAAAGCGCGTCCATATCACTGCCCTTAAAAACGCCTTCCTTAATGTCGTTGCGCACCGAAGGAACGGAGAAAAGCGCGAAATCAAGGTCTTTATCCTGCTTTTTAAGAGCGTCGTAAGCGCGCGCGGCCATAATGTGCGCGCTTGGAGATTCGCAATCGCCTTTAGCGGGATATTTTGTTATTGTCTGCGGGACAAAGGCAACTTCTTTTCGCAGCGAAATATTTTCAACGGCGTTTACTTTTTTCGCAATTTTTTCGTCGGAGCCTATTTCGTTTTGATAAAGTTCAATATATTTGGCCTCAAGTTTATTTTTGCCCTCTTTATCTTTAGCAAAAGTTACTTCAACGCGGCCTGCCCCGGCAAGATATTCCCCGTCTTCAACAAACAGGGGGCCTTCTTCGCCGAGAATTTTGGAATTTATTTTCTTATGCGCGTGCCCGCCTAAGACCAAATCAATTTTATTTAAGTATTTTGAGTCCTTAAGCGTGTCCAAAAGGGCGGACGGCTTGCGCGCGTCGGCAACGGAATCGTGGGAAAGTATTACCACCAAATCCGGTTCCTCGGAGAGGACGGCCTTCATAATTCCGTCAAAATCAACCTCTTTCATATCTTTGACTCTTGCGCCCTGCTGCGCGCCGGGGCCCTGGGCCGAAAACCCTATTACGGCAATTTTCTTTTTACCGTTCTTAAAAATCGCGTAATCTTTTTTTACGATGCTTTTATCGTAAACGTTTATGGAAACCGCTTCGCCCTTAAAAGCTTCTACGTCTTTGGCAAGCGTTTTATCGCCAAAATCGCTGTCGTGATTGCCTATTGTCATCACGGAGTAGCCGGCTTTATGTATATTTTTAGAACTTTTGCCGACTGAGTTCATAAACTCAATTGCAAGCATGCCGCCGGAGTCGTTGGACTCTTTTTTGCCGCTGCCCCAATCGCCGGAATCAACGAGCATAAAAGGGCTCTCTTCTTTACTGACAAGCGCGCTTAGAACGGCAAAGCCGCCCTTTGGACCTTGAGCAGTTTCCCTCGGGAAAAAGTAGCCGTGAATATCGCTGGTGTGATAAATCACAAAGTCCGCGCAAAAAGCAAACGGACAGATAAACAAAAGTGCGGTAAGCGCAATTACTTTTCGTAGTTTCACAGATATCTCCTTTAATTATAATATCTCTATTTTTTATTGTCCGCCGCAGCGGCAAGCATATCTTTTATTTGCTGATTTTCGGCCACGTCCATGGCGGTCTTGCCTTCGCCGGCTTGAGTAAGAGGGGAAGCGCCGCCCTCCAGCAGAATTTTAACTATTTCGGGCTTGTCCTGCGCGGCGGCCAGCATAAGCGGAGTATAGCCCAATACCCCTTTGCGAAGTTCGGGGAACTGGGACTCAGGACTGTCTATATAAAGATTGGGATCCGCGCCGAAGTCCAGCAATAATTTTACCGTATCGCCGTGATTATATTCCACCGCTCTATATAACGGGGAAGGCGTGTAGAGATATTTGGCCTCCCCGTCGGGATCTCCGCCGCTTTCCAGCAACGCTTTAAGAGCTTTATTGTTGCCTGAAGCAGCCGCGTTTGTAAGAGGCGCGTCCGTGTAGGCCAGAGGCACTTCTTGCTTCCCGCCGGTAAATTTATCCGATTTTTCCTTACGCTCAAAATATGCTCCGCGCTGCGAGAAAAGTTTTATCATCTCGGGATTTCCCCCCTGCAACGCCCTGTCAAAAGGGGAGTCCCATTCCGCGTCTTTGCCGTTTATATTTGCACCCGCGTCCATAAGTATTTTTGTTATGTCAACAAGGCCCAGGTCAACTGCCATATAAATGGCGGAGTCGCGCTCGCTGCAACCAGACTCGGGACTGGCACCGTAAGATAAAACAAGTTTTACTGTTTCGGGATTTTTCGTCATCACGGCTTCGCATAAATAGGAACTTAATCTGGCGCCGTCGCTCCACGCGGCGGAAAAGAAAGCGTATTCTTCATCTTTATTAGTGATATGCTCGGGGCCTAGTTCTTTAATTTTCTGGACGTCCTGGGCCCTTATGGCTTTAAGCAGGCTCAGAGGAACGCCGTTGCCATACGTAATTTTTTCATAAATTTCAATAGGACCGGGAATTTCGTTTTGCGTGGAAGGCGGCGCAATGGGGGCTTGTTCGGTAGGCGCGGCCTCTTCGGTCGGGACGGCTTCCTCCTCAAGCGCGATTACTTCTTCAAAAGGAACTTCCGAAGGCTCTTCTTTTTTTGCGCAGGCGCAAATTAAGACTATCGCAAAAAAAGGCAGTAAAATCTTGGTCAAAACATTTCTTTGCATAAAAATACCCCCGTAACAAAAAGATATGCGGCTTTAATCAAAGTATAGCAAATTTTATGTAATCTAAAGTCCGCGGGGAAATTGCGGCCTGCGCGTCAATTAAGTTTCATTTTGAAGTTTTTATAAGCTAAAAATAAAAATGCCGCGCAAATAAATGAGCTCATAAAACAATACTCCCAAAAATAAGCTAAATCGCCGCCCTTTAAGATTATGTTTCGGAAGTTTGTTACCGAGTACATAAGCGGATTAAAATAGCAAATCCAGCGTATATGCGCGTCAATATTTGCAACGGGGAAAATAACGCCCGAGAGTAAAACCGAAGGCAGCAAAAACAACATGCAACCCATCATGGCCTGCCGCTGATTTTGCGCCGCAGCCGAAATAAAAACGCCCACGCTTAAAGCTGAGAGCACAAAAATTATGCCGTTTAGCGCAATTTGCCATACGTGTCCGCGCAGAGGAACGCCAAAGCCCAGACGGCCCATGGCAAGAATAAAAAATATCAAAAATATCCCTATGCCGAAATAAAGCAGATTCTTGCCCAAAAGTATTTCCCCCGCAGATGAGGGCGAGCCTATCAGCTTTTCCATAGTGCCGTTTTCTTTTTCCCTTGTCATACCCATGCTCACAACCACCGTCAGCACTATAAAAGTGCCTATTACCATAATGGCCGGTATCATAAAATAAGAAGTCTTAAGAGAAGGGTTAAACATCATGCGCGAAGAAACTTCTATAAGCCCGCCGCGCGCGGAGGCGGGACTGTTTGGATAAAGCTCCTCCAGCGCGCGTTGGATAATATTCCTTATATAAGCCTCTTCCTGCCGCGCGCGCGCCGCGTTGGAAGCGTTTATCAAAAGCTGCGCGCCGCCCGAAGCCGCCGCCGAACCCGCGCCTTGAACCGCCGCCGCATCGGCGGCGGAAGCGCCGGCGGAGGCGTCCGCCTCCGCCGCGCCAAAACGCGCAAGGGCGGCTTCAAAGCCTTCTTTGGGTTCAACCAAAACGGCTTCGGCGCGGCGCGCGGTTATCAAATCGGCAGCATTGGGGTAAGAGTTTTCAATAAGTTTTACCTTAAACCAGCCGCTTGCGCGCGCGTGCGCGGCTATGCTTTGGGCAATTTGGCTTTGCGGGCGCGAAATTACGCTAAATTCTATGTTGCGGACTTCGTTTCTTATCGCAAGGCCGAATATCAGCGTCTGGGCTACGGGTATAAAGAAGATAAGCCGCAGTAAAAACTTATCGCGCTTTAACTGGCGAAATTCTTTTTTAACAAAACCAATGAGCGTGATAATCCTCATAATTTCATTCCAAATCCCTTTTGAAATTTTTAAGACTGAGCAAAATCATCACCGCCGAAAATACGCCTATGCACAAAAACGGAACGGCAAGATCAAAAAGCCCCGCGCCGCTTAAAAACAGGCTTCTGCTTATGGTAAGAAACCATCTTTGGGGCAAGACGGCTGTGAGTATTCTAAAGAAAAACGCCATGTTTTCTATCGGGAACACAAAGCCCGAAAATAAAATTGACGGTAAAACGCCTATTGCAAAGGCCACCATAGCCGCCGTGGGCTGGCTGCGCGTTATGACAGAAACAAAAACCCCCAGCGCAAGAGCGCCGAAGATATAAATAAAGCAGGCAAGCATATACAAAGCAAAACTTCCCAAAAACGGCACTTTGAAAATAAGCAGAGATAAGACAAATAAAGAAAGCACGTCAAGCAAAGCGATAATTGTGTAAGGCAGCAGCTTGCCTGCAAT
>JAEWSL010000017.1 GCA_023398295.1 Elusimicrobiota bacterium
CTTCCATATCAAGGTCAAGCTCAAGCATATCTTTGGGGTATCCCGTCTTTTCCACCATTAAGTCTAAAATCTCGTCTGTAACAGCGGCTTCGTCAAGCTTTGCCGCTGAAACTTTGGGAGCGGCCGCGGGGGCCGTATGGGCGGCCGCGGTAATCGGCGCGGACGCAGGCGAAGCGGCAAAAGCGGGAGCGGAAACCGCAACGGAAGCTGGCGCAGAGGCCGGCGCAGAATGCTGAACTTTTGCGGCGGCGGGAGCGTTTCTTTCTTCAATAATTTCCTCCACCAGTTCCGCTTTGTCGGCAAAAGCCTGGGCGCTTTCCATTACCAAAGCGGGCCCTTTGCCTGTTTTATAATTATCCTTTATGCGAAGAGTATTATTTACTACTTCAAGCATAGGTTCCTGTTGGTTTGAAATCCTCTTGAGCCATGCGGCGTATTTGGCGTTATCTGCAATTCTGGGGGAGCCCTCTTCCCAAACCTTTTCCTGCAAGGTCATGGAAAGCTGAGAGCCAAAGCCCGCAGCCAGCCTCAAAGCATATTTGAAATTATACTTGCCGCCCTTGCTGAGGTTTATGCCCTGAAGCTCCGGGTCGGGCTCGCGGTAATTTGCTATGGGGGGCACAAGCCCCGTATTAAGACTGCGCACGGCTACGACATCCTCAAGCCCAGCGCCCATGGCGTGGCCCGTAAAACCTTTTACGTTGCTTACAATAACATCTTTGACGCTTTCCCTAAAAGCGTGCTTGAGGCCGTAAACCTCCGCGCTGGCGCTGCCGCCGCGGGCGGGGGTATAAGTTTCGTGAGATATAAAAACCGTTTCTTTTGCCATTTGCGCGCGGCTCAGGCCGTATTTACGCTCGGCCTTGGTAAGAAGTCTGTCCATAACCTCGGCAACGTGATTTACGTCAAGGCGCGTGGGGTGAAACGCGCTGTTTGTAAGCTCGCTTACAAGCAGTTTGGTAAGAGGAACCATTCCGCGCTCTTTAACGCTTTGGGCGTCTTCCACAACAAGACCTACGGCGCCCATGCTTACTATCATGCCGTTACGTCTGCGGTCAAAGGGCAGGGCGGCGTTTGCAATTTCCGCTTCACGGCTGACTACGCCGGAGGCTAAAAACGCGGCCAAAACCCACTCCTGCAAAAAGTTATTGGTGATATCGTCGGCGGAGATGATGATAACCCTTTTGGCGCGCTCAAGTTTTATCCAGTCCTCGGCTAAACTGACTGCCTGCGCGGTGGAGGCGCATGCGCCGCTTATATGCGTCGCGGGCCCTCTTGCGCGTATCCACTGGCAAAACTGGCTGTGCGCTATAGGTATTGCTTTTAACAGAAAATCCTGGGAGAAAACACGCGCGCGGTGCACCTGATAGCTTGCCATATGCTCGTCAAGCCAGGCGGTAAGCTGGGTGCGCAATTGTTCGTCTGAAACCGTGCTTGTTAAAAAGCGGTAGAAAGCGTTTATTTCCTCTTTGGTTTTATTTATAAGAGCGTCGGCCACTTTGGTGGCGACTTCATAGGCCCAGGTGTTTGCCGTGGGAAAAGCCGAAGTAAAGATAACGCCCGTGTCATCTATCATTTCGGAAGGAAGGCCCCAGCGGTCCGGCAGATAACTGCCCGCCGTGGTGGGTTTATAATAAAGAACTAAAGGTATGCCAGCGTCTTTAAGGGCCAAAAGACCGGCCGCTATGGCAAGGGTAAAAGAAGAGTCCATGCTCTTAACCCATTTTTGGGGAAGGCCGAACTCCTTTTCTAAATCAAAAGCGCCGCGCTTGCCGACAAGCTTTACCGCTTGTGAAATGTCGTTAAGCTTTTCAACGCGGTGATTGCCCACGCGAGATTTAACTATATACTCAACATTCTTATCAATCTGCTTCTGCTGCGCTTCAACCGGCACGTTCTCTATAAAATTATGCCCGCGTAAAATGTCGTCAATATTGCCGTCTGCAAAAACCTTAGACCAGCTGCCCGGAGTCCCCGCCGCTATGCCGCTTATCACAATCTCTTTTTGCGCGCAGGAAGCGTTGGGCGCAGCGCCAGAAGAAGCCGCAACAGAAGTAACGGGTGTGGCAGGCGCAACAAATGCGGCAGGCGCGGCGCAGACTGCGGCCGCGCTTTGCGCGGCTGCAAGCGCGGGCTTTGCCTGCGCTTTTGCGCCGCAGCCGAAAGCCTGCTTAAAAGGCTCGGAGTACAAATTATCTTCTTTCTTCATATCAAGTTTATCCCAGCTGATAGCCACATTTGCCGCAGTAAGATTTGCAAGAAGGTCGTTAAATTCGGAAATGCCCCCTCTCTTGGGGTGATTTGAGGATAAGACGCGCGCGTCTTTCCTGTCGGCCAGAGTGCTTGTTACAAAAGCACTTAAAACACGTTTGGGGCCGCACTCAATAAAGAGTCTTATCCCGCGCGCGTAGGCGACGTTTATTTGCTTTACCCACTCAACCGAGCTCATTATTTGTTTTGTTAAAAGGTCTTTAATCTGCTCGGTATCGGCGGGATAGAAATCCGCCGAAACGTTGGAAGTAATCGGCAGCTTTGGGGGGTAAATTGTCAAAGTGTTAAGAAATTCCCTGTAGGCCGGCATGGCAGGCTCCACAATAGCGCTGTGGAAACCGTGCGAAACGGGCACTAAAACGGCCTGCACGCCCATGGCGTTAAACATAGCGACGGCGTCGTCTACTGATTTGCTTGCGCCGGCTATTACCGTCTGCGTGGGGCAGTTTTTATTTGCAACGGCAATGTATCCCGATATTTTCTTAAGTTCGGGCTCAACGCGCTCAAGCGAGGCCGAAACAGCCGCCATCTTGCCCGTATCCTCAACTTTAATATCGGCCATTGCCGTGCCGCGCACCGCCACGGCTTTTATGGCGTCCTTAAAACTTAAAATACCGCTTGCCACCGCCGCGCCGTATTCGCCAAGACTGTGGCCCATAACGACATCGGGCCTTATACCGAGTTCAAAAAGAAGCCTCATCATAGCGGTATTTGCCGCTAAAATGGCGGGCTGGGTAATTTGGGTTTGTTTTATCTGCTCTTCGCGCTCTTTTAACTGGGCTTTTGTATCCTGCGGGGTGGACCAGATTATGCCCGTTAAACTGTGGCCCATAAGTTCCTGCATAACTTCGTCGGCTTCGGCAAAAGTATCACGCACTATTTGATATTTGGCGGCAAGATCTTTCATCATATCAACGTATTGGGAGCCCTGCCCCGGAAACATAAAGCAGATTTTATGCTTTTGCTCCAAAGGACGGAAAGGATATATGCCTTTCATCTTCAGATAAATGGATTCTTCTTCCCAAACATTTGCGCCGGCGGCGGTTTTAATAAAAAAGTCCGCCTTTTCCTTAAATTTTTGAGGCGTTTCCACATTAAAAGCTACGGCAAAATTCTTTTGCGGGGCGGTATGGTTTTTATAGGCAATTTCGGTAAGATATTTAACATCTTCTTTAACGGCGCGGGCCGCCTGGGATAAGGTTTCAAAAAGCTCTTCTTTTCCGTCCGCGGAAAAGACAAGCATATCTCCCTGCAGTTTTTCCAAAGGAACAAGAAGATCTTCCGTTGGGAAATTTGTGTTTTGTGTCATTTGTTTTTCCTCACTTATCAAATTTGCGTTTGAAGGCGCGCGTCCCTGCGCCATAAGGCCTGAATAATCCCTGCCGGCAATATATTCTTCTGCGGCAAGATGCGTGTTTGTGCCGCCAAAACCGAAAGAAGAAACATTGGCCCTTCTTATATTTTCCGTTTCCCACGAGCGCGTTTTGGTGTTTACTTTGAAGGGGCTTTTATCCCAGTCAACGGCAGGATTAGGCGTTACAAAATTTATTGAAGGCGGCAATATCTTATGATATAAAGCCAGCATAACTTTAATTACGGAAGCTATGCCCGCGGCCGCTTTGGCATGGCCCATCTGGCTTTTTATTGAACCTAGAGCGATGCTGCCCGCATCGGCGTAGGGGGCAAAAATTTCATTAAGGGCGTTAAGTTCGGCCGCGTCTCCCACGGCGGTAGCCGTGCCGTGCGCTTCCATAAGGCCGACATCGGCCGGAGTATAATCCACCAAATCAAAAGCGCGCTCTATGGCAAGCTTTTGGCCCTTGGGGTTTGGCGCGGTAATGCCTTTGCCCTTGCCGTCGCTTGAAGTGCCTATGGCGCGGATAAGACCGTAAATTTTATCGCCCGCTTTAACGGCGTCGCTAAGACGCTTCAGCATAACTATGCCCGCGCCCTCTGCCATAACAAAGCCGTTTGCGCGCGCGTCAAAGGCAAAAGAGCCCTCGCCCGATAACGCCCCTATCTTTGAAAACTTAATATAAGCCGCGGGCGACATCATTTGGTCAATGCCGCCGCAAAAAACCGTGTCATAGCACCCCTGGCGCAGGCCGTTTACCGCCTGCTCTATTGCAAATATGGAGCTGGCGCAGGCCGCGTCAATTGCAAAAGTGGGGCCGTTAAAATTAAAAACATTTGCCACCCTGCCCGAAATTACGTTTGAAAGCTCCCCGGGCATGGTGTCTTC
>JAEWSL010000034.1 GCA_023398295.1 Elusimicrobiota bacterium
GGGCGGCACTCTGTACCAGAGCATATTTTCCCTGCGTTCTGCAACGGCTTTTATGTTCATAAGATGTTTTACTCCTATATTTTCGCTTACGGAATTGCCGCCCCACGAGCCGCAGCCCAAAGTCAGCGAGGGGGCGAGTTTGAAATTATAAACATCTCCTATCGCGCCCTGCGAAGAAGGCATATTTACAAGCACTCTTCCCGTATGCATATTTTTTTGGAAAATGCCGATGTGTTCTTTATTTGCTTCGGCGGTGTATAAGACGGAAGTGTGGCCCGCGCCGCCGAGCTCCACTAAGAACTGGGCGGTTTGCACGGCGGCGTTAAAATCTGCCGCTTTATAAAAAGCCAAAATTGGGGAAAGCTTTTCATGAGCAAAAGCGTCTGAGAAAGCGGGTTTTACGCATTCTGCTATCAATATTTTAGTGTCATGAGGCACCTCAATGCCGGCCATATGCGCTATTTTAACCGCGCTTTGACCTACGATGGCGCCGTTAAGCTTGCCGTCTTGCATTATAAACCTGCCCAGGATTTCTTTTTGCTCTTCTGAGAGGAAATGGCAGCCGCGCTGGTCAAATTCTCTCTTAGTTTCCTCGTAGACGGGCATTTCAACTATTACGGCCTGTTCGCTTGCGCAGATTATGCCGTTGTCAAAAGTTTTGCTCATTATTACGGAACTTACGGCCATCTTTATATCCGCCGTGGCATCAATTATTACCGGGGTGTTGCCCGCGCCTACGCCTATAGCCGGTTTGCCGGAGCTGTAGGCCGCGTGCACCATGCCCGCGCCGCCGGTCGCGAGAATTAAATTTATATCTTTGTGACGCATAAGCGCGCTGCTCATCTGCATTGTAGGGTTTTCAAGCCAGCCTATTATATTTGCGGGCGCGCCCGCTTTTACGGCGGCGTCCAAAACTATTTTAGCCGCTGCGACGGTGCATTTTTTTGCTCGCGGATGGGGGGAGAAGATGACGCCGTTTCTGGTTTTAAGCGCAAGCAGAGATTTGAATATGGCCGTTGAAGTGGGGTTCGTGGTCGGTATAATGCCGGCGATTAAGCCAATGGGTTCTGCTATCTGCCGGTAGCCGAAGGAATCGTCGTCGCTTATAACGCCGCAGGTTTTTGTGTCTTTGTAATTGTTGTAGATATATTCCGCGGCGAAATGATTTTTTATTACCTTATCTTCCATTACGCCCATAGCGGTTTCCTCCACCGCCATTTTTGCCAGATATATGCGGTTCTCAGACGCAGCTATAGCCGCCGCCTGAAAGATACGGTCCACTTTTTCCTGGTCAAAATGGGAATACTCCTCCTGCGCGGCTTTGACGTTTTTTATAATTTCGTCAAGAAGCGCGTTTTGTTCCTGCTCACTCAGTTCTTTTATTTCGGCCATAGAAATCCTCTTGCTATCAATTGTATAAAATTAACGGTCAAAAGCGGCGGGAGGCTACTTTTTGTTTTCTTGCCGTTTTTGTTTTAGCTTTTCCTGTCTTTCCTGTTCTACTCTGTGGTCCACAAGTTCGGGAATATCGCCGGAAAAGGGAATATCTTCCTCGGAGAGGGTTATAGTTTCTTCCGCGTTGCCGTTACTTTTTTTAGCGGGTGTAGGCGCGGGCGCTTGTTTTTCATGCGCGGTTTCCGTTTCGTCCTCTTTAACTCTTTGTTGGTAGGCTTTTTCGCTGTCTTCAAATATTTTTTGCGGGTCAAAAGCTTCCTCTTCTTTTATTTCTTCTTTTTTAGCGGGCGGCGTTTCTTTTTTTCCTTTTATTTTTACAGGCAGTTCCACCACTTCATATCTGTACTTAATATCAAGGGTTTCCATTTTTTTGCCGCGCAAATTTTTACTTTTCTTTTCCGGCTCTTCTATATTTGGATAATAACCCGAGAATTTTTGTATGGGGTTTATCTTTGCCTCAACATTTAGGAAATACATGGCAAGCGTCATTTGCTTAAATATCCACAGGAAGCCCGTTATAAGCGCCCCAGTCATAAAGACAAAGCTGAATTTTAAGGCTGAAGCCCTTAAAAACGAAATCAATAAAATATTGCCGGTCGTTAAAACAAACATTATTGCTATAACAAGCAAAAAGAAGGTTGCGAATTTTACGGGATAATTTAACGCTATCTTTGCGCTGTAATAGAAAGCCTCGCGGGGCCATTTTCTTTTATAAACGGCCGCCTGACGGAAAAACACGGCCGTAATAATAAAGAAGAGCACGCTTATTATTGCAAAAGTCCATATGCCGAAAAATAAGACTGCGAGCAAACCTTTTACGTCTAAAGAGGCATAGACCAAAAACGGCAGGAAACAGGCGCACAGTATAATTGCGGAAAATATTATTAAAGCAAAAATAACCCTGGCTAAAAGCATGGGGAACTGGGAAAAGAGCTCAAAGAAATTCCTGTTTGCGAAGCCGGTTTTGCCCTCTATGTCCATAAGAATAAAGACCAAGGCCGCGTTCGCAAGCAGGGTAAATATAAGCGCGTAAAAAATGCTTTTGGGCACAAGCTGCCAAATTAAAATTTCGTAAGGCAACGCGCTTCTTTTGGCTATGGCTTTTGCTTCGGCGACGCTTCTTCTTATGGTTCTTGACCAGCTGAAAGTGGCGTCGTAAGGCCCTAGGGTTCTTGCAAAATCTTCAACCTGCATATAAAGGTTTTTAGAGGCTCTGGAAAGTTCTTTATAAGAAAACGCCGCCGCTTTGTTTTTTTTATTAAACATATCGTAAGTTTTTTGCAAATCCGAGGAGCAAAAAGAAATTACAAGAACGCACGGCACTATGTAAATAAGCAGCGTAAGGGCAAGCGTTCTGAAAAACATTTGCAGGGAGAGCCTTGCCAAAGTTATGTTGGGGAGCACTTTTTCGGTGATGTTCATAAGGTATCCTCGTCAGTTTTAGGTTCTATGATATAAAAATTGGAAGCGGTCAATTTAGCTTCGGGACGCACGGAGCTTACGTCTGGATAATTATCCACGCGCGTGTAAGGTTTGCAGGAGCGGGTATCTTTTTCTTTTTTTTCGGCCTCTCTTTTTATCAGATTTTTTTGAGTGCTTGAAAGCAAAAAGTTTTTTGTTTGTGATTCTTCTTCGTCCTGCTCAAAGGCGCGCAGAACTTCGGCCCTGTTCTGCGGGGAGATAGCGCCGAAGCGTTCCGTCCTCTCGGGGTTAGAAAGGTCTACCTGCACTTCTTTTACGTTCTTAAACATTTCCATAAAATCATTATCGCTGAGTTGTTCCTTAAGCGGGCGGGAGTCAAAATATTCCACTACTGCGCTGGCTTCGTCGTTAGCCTCCGCGCGCAGGAACAGCAGCGTCATTGCAACGCAGTAAGCGCTTATTGCCGCAAAACAGCCGAACAGCATGCCTACGAATGAAGGTATTATATCCGGCAGCCTTTCAATCAGAGGCAGCGCGTCCAATTGTCCGTAGCCCTGCGGCAGCGATATGGCAAAGAAAAAGATGCAAAAATATCTCATCATATAGAAGATAACTATACCCAGCATCATGGCCGACGCTGCGCTCAAAAACGAACAGTAGGAGGACTTTATCCAGCGTGTTTTTATAAATGAAAAGGAGTTTTTTATTATGCGCGCAAATTCCTGTCTTCTCAGGAGCAGAATTATGAAGAACACGGTAAAATACGGCGTCCATGTTAGCGCCAGGAAAAAGAGAAAGAATTTATAGGGTATAGTAAAGAACACGCTGTTTGTAAGATGCAGCGGATAATAAAACACAAGGCATATTGCGATGATGGATAGCTTTAGAAAAAGTATTTTATGCAGCCTTCTGAGCAGGCTGTAAGTTATACTTAAAAGGGTGCGCGCGCGCTTGAAATATATGCCCTGAACAAGCGGAATAAAAGCAAGCGAGGAAAGGCAAAACAAAACAAGCAGGAAAAAAGAGGCGGCATAGATAAGAACAAGCGTCATCTTATCGCTTATAAAACCTATGGTAAACAAAACGGCAAAGATAACCAAAGCTGAAATTATGCCTAAAACAAGAGTCAATCTTATCAGGGCGTAAATGATTTGCAGCCAAAATGAAAGCGAGGGCACTAAAATGCCTTTAATTTCAGATTCTTCATCTGTTGTTATGACCA
>JAEWSL010000061.1 GCA_023398295.1 Elusimicrobiota bacterium
TCTTAATATGGGCGCGGGGCGCATAGTGGAGCAGGAGCTCAAAAGACTTAAAGACGCTTTTGAAAACGGTTCTATTTATCAGGCGGCGGCCTTTAAGGCCGTTATAGACAACTGCCTTAAAAGCGGGGGGACTTTACATCTTATGGGTCTTGTGCAGGACGAAGGCGTCCACGCGCATCAAGATCACCTTTACGCCATAATAAAACACGCGGCGCAAAAAGGGATAAAAAATATTTATGTCCACTTTTTTGCCGACGGCAGGGATACCCCTCCGACCAGCGCCTTAGGTTACCTTAAAATGCTTGAGGATAAAATGAAAGAATACGGCGCAGGCAAAGTAGCCACCGTTATGGGCCGCTACTATGCCATGGACCGCAACGAAACGTGGACGCTTACCTCCCAGGCTTACGATTTGATAGTAGACGCAAAAGCCGCCCGCAGCGCCAAAACAGCCGAGCAGGCCATAGAAAACGCCTATAAAAATGACCGCGCGCCCGACGGCGGCAAAATGGTGGACGAGTATATACCCCCGACCTTAATAGAAGGCTACCAAGGCGTAAAAGACGGCGACGGAATTATTTTCTTTAACTTCCGCCAGGACCGCGCCATACAGCTCACGCGCGCTTTTGTTGAAGACGATTTTGAAGCCCCGCGCGCGCGCCGCCCCAAGATAACTTTCTGCGGGCTTACCAAATATTACGACAGTTTTAGGTACAACGCCCTTATGCCCATGACCGAGGCCGGCGGCATGAACAAGCTTCTGGGCGAAGTTATCGGGGAGGCGGGCAAAACCCAGCTTAGAATAGCCGAAACGCAAAAGTTTAAGCACGTGACGTCTTTTTTTAACGGCAAGCTCATAAAACCTTTCAAAGGCGAAGAGCGCATTGAAATAAAGGGCTCTTTTGACCCCGCCACTTTTGCCGAGCACCCGCAGATGGACGCGCAAAGAGTGGCCGACAGAGCCGTTGAAGAAATCAATAAAAACAAATTTGATTTTATCGTCCTTAATTTTGCCAATTGCGACATGGTGGGCCACACGGGCAATTTTGAGGCGGCCGTAAAAGCGGTTGAAGTCGTTGATAGTTGCACCGGCCAGGTAACGCGGGCGGCCTTAGCGCAGGCATATACCGTGCTGATTACGGCCGACCACGGCAACGCCGAAGAAATGTGGGACGATAAGATAAATATGCCCAAAACGGCGCATACGACAAACCCGGTGGAATTTATCTGCGTTGCCAAAGACGCGGGTAAAATAAAACTCAAAGCGGGGGGCAAACTGTCCGACATCGCGCCTACCGTCCTTGAACTTTTGGGAGTCCCCGTCCCTGAGGAAATGACGGCTCAAAGTTTGATTGAAAAATAATTTTTGCGCCGCGTAAAATGCGGCGCAAATTTTTAACTTTTTTTAAGGCTGCATATGTATATAAAAGTAAAAGTGAACGCGGACGCAAAAAAAGACGCTCTTGTGCAGAAGACGCAGGACAGCTTTGAAGTCTGGACTAAAGCCAAAGCGCGCGGCGGGCTTGCAAACGCGTCGGTAAAACGGCAGCTTGCGCAATATCTGGGCGTGGAGCCGCAAAAACTCCGTCTTGTAAAAGGCGCTCAAAATCCTTCCAAAATATTTTTAATTTAATATGTCTTTTGCTGCTATATCAATATAAGATTTTCTTAATTATTTTTATTATCTTTTCCTTGCGCTTTTTCTTTCTAAATGCTAGCATTAGCTTTGTAGTGCAAAAAAAGCAGTCAACCTGAATTGATACGTTATACGGAGGCTGAAAATGGTACTTACTGTACTCTCATTTTTGGCATTTACTGGTCTTGTTATAGGCTTATCCTATTATAAGACAAGAAAAGCTAACATGGGAACGGAAACGGGTTACTTTTTGGCTGGGCGCGGTTTAACGGGCTGGATTATTGCGGCTTCGCTGATGCTCACCAATTTGTCAACGGAACAGATGGTTGGTCTTAACGGACAGGGTTACACGGATAATATGTCCGTAATGGGCTGGGAGGTCGGCGCGTCGCTGGCGCTGATCGTCGTAGCTTTCTTTTTTCTGCCGCGCTACCTGAAGAAGGGCTACGCGACAATTCCCGATTTCGTCGGCGACAGATATGACGCGGTAACAAAACAAGTCGTAAACTGGTTTTTCCTGTTCGGCTATGTTTTGATTTTACTGCCCATAGTCTTATATTCCGGCGCTATCGGATTAAGCGGCATTTTTGATTTGGAAGGCACTTTCGGCATTTCAAAAATGACGGGCATCTATATCGTAGTATGGGCTATAGGTTTGCTGGGCATAACGTATACTTTGTGCGGCGGACTCAGGATTATGGCTATAGCCGATACCATTAACGGCATAGGTCTTTTAATAGGCGGGTTGATGATACCCCTCTTCGGTTTATGGGCGTTGGGCGACGGCTGCTTTATAAGCGGCGTCCAAACCCTTCTTGCCGAATGTCCGCAGAAATTTAACGCCATCGGCGCGACTACGGATCCTGTTCCCTTTGCTACTATGTTTACCGGCATGTTCCTTGTTAATTTGTTCTACTGGGGAACAAATCAAACTATCATTCAGCGCGCGCTTGCGGCAAAGAACTTAAAGGAAGGGCAAAGAGGCGTTTTATTTGCCGCCATCTTAAAACTCTTCGGGCCGTTGTACTTAATTATCCCGGGCATAATAGCCTTTAAGATGTTCGGCCCCGGTCTGGAGATGAGCGACTTTGCTTATCCTATGCTGGTCAAAGCTGTCCTGCCGTGGTTCTTGGTGGGATTTTTTGCGGCGGTTTTATTCGGGGCTATTTTAAGCTCGTTTAACGCGGGATTAAACTCCACCTCAACATTGTTTACGCTTAACGTATATAAGGAGTATATCAACCCCAAGGCGGATGATAAGACGGCTGTCAAGTACGGCAAAATATTCGGCGTTGCGCTTGCCGTGTTTGCCATGTTAATTGCGCCCCTTATTGCAAAAGCCCCCAGCGGGCTTTTTACATATCTGCAAACGGTAAACGGCTTCTATAACGTGCCGATATTAACGCTGATGCTAATAGGTATGTTAAACAACAAGGCGCCGGCGTCTTCGGCAAAGATCACGCTTGCGGTATTTATACTTGTCTACGGCACCACGCAGCTTACCGCGCTCTCAGGCGGGTTTAAGGAGTTTATGGCAGCAGGCATGGGCGATCCTTCCGTCTTAAAGGGTGTAGCCGGCTTTTTCCAAAGCGCGCTGCCCGCCGCGATATGGGAGCCTTTGTTCAAATTCTCCACCGTGCACTATCTGCATATCCTGGCCCTGCTTTTTGTAGTCTGCTCGGCGTTTATGCTGCTTATGGGCAAGTACTATCCGTCCAAGCATACTTATGAAGACAGCCTTGATAAGCATATTGTTGACACCACGCCTTGGAGCAAGCTCGTGCCTGTCAGCATAGCGATAATCTGCTGCGTAGTGGGTTTATACATAGTATTCTCGTCACTGTGTCTGGCGGCTTAGGTTTGATATTGCGGCGCGGTTAAAAAAAACCGCGCCGCTTTTTTACGGAGAAAAAAATGCGGCAACAAGTTACAAAAAAATTTCGGGAATTATTTAATACAACCCCTAAAGCGGTCTTTTTTGCCGGCGGCAGGGTAAATCTTATAGGCGAACATACGGATTATAACGGCGGCTACGTCCTGCCGTGCGCGCTTACTTTCGGCACTTATCTGGCCGCGCGCAAAAGAAACGACGGCAAAATAAATTTCTTTTCTCTTAACTTTGAAAAACAGGGCATAATAGAGGCCGACATTTCTCAAATAGAAAAATGTAAAAATTGGACTACTTATCCCAAAGGCGTAATTGCCGCTATGCGCGCCTGCGGCGCAAATATAGACGGCGGTTTTGACGCGGTCTACGGCGGCAACATACCAAACGGGGCGGGGCTTTCTTCCTCGGCTTCTATTGAAGTTTTGACTGGCGTTATGCTTAACGAGTTTTTCTTTTGCAACTTTTCCGCGCCGCAGCTTGCCAAAATGTCCCAAACGGCCGAACATACCTTTGCCGGCGTAAACTGCGGCATTATGGACCAGTTTATTATCGCTTGCGGCAAGCAAAACAACGCCCTTCTTTTAGACTGCAATACCCTTAAATACGAGTATATTCCCGTAGAACTGGGCCCTCGCGTTCTGCTTATCGCAAACACCAATAAACGCCGCGAACTTGCCGACTCCAAATATAACGAACGCAGAGCACAGTGCGAAAACGCTTTGGGAATACTGGGCAAAAAGTATGAAAATATCTCGGCCCTCTGCTCTTTAAGCGCGGACAAATTTGCCTCCTGCAAGCCTTTGTTTGAGCAGGACGAAGTTCTGCTCAAACGCGCGCGCCACGCCGTAAGCGAGCAGCAGCGCACCCTTGAGGCGGCCGAACTTCTTAAAAAAGGCGATATAGCGGGTTTTGGCAAACTTATGAATGCCTCGCACAAATCCCTTAAAGAAGATTACGAAGTCACGGGCAAAGAACTTGACAGCATCGTGGCCGCCCTGCAGGCGCAAAAAGGCGTTTTGGGCGCGCGCATGATGGGGGGCGGTTTTGGCGGCTCGGCTCTTGCCATAGCGGAAGAAAGTCTTGTCCCACAAATTATCAAGGCCGCTGGCGAAATTTATCATAAAGAGTGCGGCCTCACGGCTGATTTTTATACGGCTTCCGTAGGCGGCGGCGCGCGCCGTCTGGAAGACATTTAAGATATTTTTTTATAAAGATAAGAGGTACTTTTTTATGCCGACAATACTTGTAGTCGGCGGGGCGGGATACATAGGCTCGCACGCCGTAAAAATGCTTCAGGGCAGGGGGGATACAGTTTTTGTTTTGGACAATCTTGTAAAGGGGCACCGCAAGTCGGTGCGCGGCGCGAAATTTATAAAAGGCGACTTGGGCGACGCAAGAAAACTTGATAAGCTTTTCACACAAAATAAAATTGACGCCGTTATGCACTTTGCCGCTTTTACCGAAGTGGGGGAGAGCGTGCAAAACCCGTCCAAATATTACCAAAACAATATTGCCAAAGTCTTAAATCTTTTGGACTCTATGGTAAAAAACAAAGTGCGCTACTTTATTTTTTCCTCTTCGGCGGCCACTTTCGGGGAACCAAAAACAAATAAAATTGACGAGTCCCACCCCCAAAACCCGATAAACCCCTACGGTTATACCAAGCTTATGACCGAACAGATTTTGAAAGATTACGATACAGCCTACGGCTTAAAAAGCGGCGTTCTGCGCTACTTTAACGCCGCAGGCGCAGACGACGGCGGCAGAATAGGCGAGAGCCATATGCCCGAAAGCCACTTAATCCCGCTTATTTTACAAACGGCTTTAGGCAAAAGGGATTCCATAAAAATCTTCGGCGCGGATTATCCGACAAAAGACGGCACCTGCGTAAGGGATTTTGTTCACGTAAACGATTTATCGCGCGCGCATCTGCTTGCCCTTGATAAAATGATGAGGGAAGATAAAAGCTGCGATTTTAATTTAGGCTGCGGCGAAGGCTACAGCGTCAAAGAAGTTATTGAGGCGGCAAAACGTATAAGCGGCAGGGATTTTAAGGTTGAAGTTACCGCGCGGCGCGCCGGCGATCCGGCCGTTTTGGTGGCCGACAGTTCCAAAGCCCGCCAAATTTTAGGCTGGAAAAATGAGTATGATTTAGATAGAATTATAAAAACGGCCTGGAAGTGGGAGCAAAACAAAAAATACTAAAGCCCGATTTTAAGGCCGCGGGGAAAAGAGGATAAAATGATTTATACCAACGTTGAAGAACTGCTTGCTTACGCCGTAAAAAATAAACTTATTGAAGAAAGCGACTGCATTTGGGCGCGCAACAGCGTCTTGGAAGCGCTTAACCTGCCCGATAATAATTACGCCCCTTCATACAAAGGCCCCGTCCCCGCTTTTCCCTCTGAGATTTTGGCCGACATTTCTTTTTACGCGGCGGAAAATAATCTTCTTAAAGCCGACACCCAAACTTACCGCGAGATTTTTGAAACTAAAATAATGGCCCTTTTTACGGCGCGGCCCGCTGTTGTTACGGAAAAGTTTTTAACCCTTCTCAAAAACGGCAAAAGCGGCCCGAAAAAGGCCATGGATTTCTTTTATAATTACTGCCAAAAAGTTTATTACGTCAAGGCCGACCGCGCCGCCCAAAACATAAATTGGAAAGTGGATACCAACTTTGGTTTCTTGGATATGACAATCAATATGTCAAAACCGGAGAAAGATCCCAAAGAAATAGCCCTACAGGGCCGTATGAAAGAGCAAAAAACCATTTATCCCAAATGCCTGCTCTGCCGCGATAACGAAGGCTACAGCGGCCGCTTAAATCATCCGGCGCGCCAAAATTTACGTCTTATCCCGCTTAAACTTAACGGGGAAACTTGGTACTTCCAATATTCCCCCTACGTGTATTACCGCGAGCACAGCATACTCTTAAGCGAGCATCACCGCCCTATGAAAATTGACGGCAGCTCCATAAAAGTGCTGCTTGATTTTGTGGAGATGTTTCCCCACTATTTCATAGGCTCCAACGCGGATTTGCCCATTGTGGGCGGCTCCATTTTATCGCACGACCACTTCCAGGCGGGCCGCTGCGTTTTCCCGCTGGAAAAGGCGGGCTCGGTAAAAAGTTTCAAACTCAAGAAATTCCCGGGCGTTTCCTTTGATATTATCAGGTGGCCTCTTT
>JAEWSL010000044.1 GCA_023398295.1 Elusimicrobiota bacterium
ACTTCTGGCCGAGGGCATTGAGGACGAAAAATCCGCGCAAAACTTCCAAGCTCTAGGCTGTCAAAAAGGACAGGGCTATTATTTCAGCAAGCCGATGCCCTCGCAAAATTTTGCCGCGCTGCTGGAAGAAAAATAAAACGCCGCTTTGGCCTTCCGCGCTTTGGCGCGCGGCGGCGCAAAGACGTCAGGACTTATCAATAAGCCGCACGCTTTCAAGAAGCTTATTTACAAAAGGCATAATTTTTTGTTCCTCTTTCGGCGCGGCTATGACGGTAAGCACAAAATTGCCGCCGTTGTTAAAGTAAAAGTTTTGAATATTTTTCTGCGGCCCCTGGGAAGAGCTTGTCTTTATATTAAGCCTCCCTAAACGCACGCTGGATTTATTTGCCCAGTCTTTTGTGGAAGAAATAAGACGGTTCATACCCCTTTCGTAATCTTCGCGGCTTACGATATCGCCAAGCTTTTCAAGATAAACCAGAGCGCTGTCTTTAGGCATATTTGAAGGCTCAAAATAAATATGTCTGTTTTCGGAGCGGACCGTAAATTCTTTCGGCGAAACGACGTAAAAGATACGTTTGCCCGTTTCAAATTTTATAGTGCGCTCCCCGCGCAGGTTCGCGGGGGATATATCAACGTTTTCTATCACTATGCCGTCGGTTTTTTGGGGGTCCATCTTCGCAATGCCAAAGCTTTTTATTATGTTTGTTATAAGCAGGTCGCTTTGCGCTTTTTGTTCCTCGCCGTAAATTGACGAAACGGCAAATAAATGCCCGCCGTACGAAAAGATATAGCAGTCCGTGCAGCCGTCTTTGCCAATTTGATAGTTGTAAACCTCCGCCGATTTGGCGTCTATGACAATATCCCGCTTACTTTTTAAGGCGGAAGCGCCGGCCATTTGTTCCAAAAATTTTTCTTTGCCGTCGTCTATAACGTCAATAAGAATCATAGGCTCGTCATCGCCGGAAGCGTAAATAACGCCGTTTTGGGTAATATTCTGCTTCCATTTTGCGGGATACAACGCAAAAACCGCCTCGTAAGACGTAAGGGGTCTAAACAAACTTAAAGCATAATGCCCGTCTTTGCCCTGCTGCTTTAGCAGAGAGGAAAGCTCCCCGAAATTATTTACCGTCAGAGGCTCTTTATTCTTATTTTTTGCCAAATAAACGTCAAGAGCGCCTTGCGCAAAGGCAAAACCCGCACAGAAAATAATAAAAAAGGCCGAAAATATACCTATGGCTTTTTTGCACATTTTAAGGCTCCTTGCCCCGTCAGGGATTTGAACCCTAATCCTCAGTTCCGAAGACTGATACTCTAGCCGTTGAGCTAACGGGGCGGCAGTTCCTGTTTTTTACTATTCTAGCAATTTTGTAAATACTTTTTTCCTATAATGTTTTTTGCTATAATATAAAAAAGAAGCTTTATTTCCTTTGAATATTCCTTAAAAAGCGGTGGACAATAAAAACGCTTTTTTTGTAAAATATATACATTGGGGCAAACCCCCAATTTTTTTGCTCTCATTTTTTATGAGTGCCAGGATAAAATGTTCTTTTTTGAAGAAGTGAAAGCGCTCGTAGCTCAGCGGTAGAGCATCCGCCTTTTAAGCGGGAGGCCGTGAGTTCAAGTCTCACCGAGCGCAAATAAATTTAAGCCCGCGCGCGCAAGCCGCGGGCCTTAAAAACGCCCCCTTCGTCTATCGGTTAGGACACCAGATTTTCAATCTGGTGAGAGGAGTTCGATTCTCCTAGGGGGCGTTTTTTATTTACCCGCGCGCCTCCGGCAACAGCATACAAATTTACCGCGCCAGCATAATGGAACTCCCCCGCCTTAAGGCGGGGGAGTTCCATTTTATGCCATAAAATTTGCCTGTTTGCCGGAGGTTACGGGCGCGAGATAAGAGGCTTTCGCGCGGGGGCTTCTCGCGTAGGTTTTATCTCCGCTTCGGTTAGAATTACCGAAGGCGCTATAATGCTGTATGGCGAAAAATACAAACTGCCGATATTATAAGCCGTCAAATCGTCGGCAGCAAATTTAATGTCGCGCAGACTGCGCGCGTTAATATCCAATCTTGAAATGCCGTAGACGGGCGTTTCCTCCCCCGTCTTGGCGTTTACTTTATAGGCGCTGAAGATATTTTTTGAAGGCGAAGTTCTTATAATATAGCAATAATCAAGGCCTTCTTCGGCGCAATACTGCATAAACTTAGCCTTAAATTCCCTCTTGGGCGTTGTTTTATGCGGCAGTATCATAATATTTGAGCCCCACGCTTGGGGATATAAAGCTTTTTCATAAGCCGCAATGCGCGCGTGACCATTCGTTTTCTTTAATTCTTTACTAAGGCTGCGCGTTGAGGGCAAATCGGTTAATTTGCCGTTTTTTACCAATTGTAGTTTGGAGCTTTTTACGCCCTCGTCGTCCACATTATATGCGCCGGAAAGCTTTTTGCCCTTGAAGTAAATAAGGGAAGGATCGTCTACAACGTCAAAATCTACGGGCATTACCTTTAGTCCTTTTTTGCTCGCCAGTTCGCCTATATTACCGTCCGAGCCGCTGCTTGAAAGGACTTCTTTTGTTTTCACTATTTTCCAGTAGAAAGCGCTGTCAAAAAGTTCGGCGGCGGCTTCCTCCTCAAGCATAACGGGGCCTATATAAGGTTCCGCGCGACGGCCTTTGGTTTCCTTTTCGCTTTGGAGGGCAAAATCTTTTGCGATTTTAATAAGTTCCTCGCGCGAAGGCAAATCGGCAAGGGAAGCGTAGGTCAGGCGTTTATCGGTTTGCAAATCAAAACCGTCGGGAGCTTTGCCCCACGCTTTAAGCCCTATTATTACGGAGGAGTTATCAACGCTGTACTTTGCCCCCTCGCTGGAAAGAAAGTAAACGGGCATAAGAGAGATAGAAACATACGCCTCAAAACGGTCCAGCCCGAGGTCAAGGCCCTGGGCCGACATTTCCTCGGACAGCAGCTTAAAATATTGGCTGTCTACGGCGGGCAAACTTATTTCCTGCACGTCGGAAGTAATTTGCGCCTTGGAAAAATCGGCGTAATTTTCCGTAATATTTTTGTTTTTCTTATAAGCCTGCTTTTTTGCCAGCACGGCAAGGGCTTCTTTATAAGCCGCGTCGCTTTCGGTCCACAGCGCGCCGCGCATGCCGTAATAGCCTGCGCCGGGGAACTGTTTGTTTAAGGCCGTGGAATAAACGCCGCTTTCAAAAAAGCTGTTGTCTTCCTGCGCAGAGCCGACGCGAATAATTGTTTTAATCAGGAAATCTTTATTTTGTCCTTCCCTGCTCTGAGAACCGAAAACGGAAACAAAGGAATACTCGCATAAATCAAAAACTTTATAAGCCGCGTAGTAGGGCGAGGGCAAATTCTTCTGTTTTAACTTTTTTACGGTGCGGTTAATTTCGTCATGCATGGCGGCAAAAAACACTTCCGCGCGCGCAGCCTGCGAGATAAAGGCCGAGGGCGAAATTTCGGTTTTTTGTTCGTCTTTGGAGTTTTCACCTCCGACGCTCCGCCCCAAAATAAACGCGGGGAAAGAAACTAAAAAGACTAAAGAAATTAAAATGTTTTTCATCTTATTTATCCCCCTTTTCTTCTTTTGCCTGATTGCCGTAAGGCGGCGCAAGCAGAGGCAGACTGTCGTAAGTCTTATTTACTTTTTCAACCTCAAGTTCGCTTATAAGCAAACTGGGCGCAACGGCCGAAACCGGTACCCAGCCCGACTCGGCCCCGCAGCTGCCGTTAAAAATATCGTAGTCGTCTGCCGCGGCAATAATCTTATTTAAGCTTGCAAGCGGCGTGCCCACAACATCTACGCCGCGGATAATTTCGTCGGGTTTACCGTCGGGATAGACTTTATAGACCAAGGTAGGCTGCACCTTAAAAGCCTGCGGATTATAGGTATCGGTATTTGTAAATCCGCCCGAGATATCTTCTATTATAAGGCCGTAAGGTTTATTTTGTCTTTTAATTTCTTCAACAAGTTTTTGGCGCAGTTCTTCAAAAGGGACTGTGTCTTTTGCCTTCACCACCGTTACGCCCATACGCGAAACGGGTTTATAAAAAACGGCTTTGCGTCCGTGCCCGTTGCTTTGGGGGAAACCTTCTATAGGGCTTCTGCTCATAAGAAAGTTTTTCAAAACGCCCCCTTCAATGAGAGTAACTTTTTGGGACGGCACGCCTTCGTCGTCGTATTTGTAATAGCCGCGCAGCGGCACACCGTTGAAAGTTCGCATCGTAGGATCGTCGTAAACGCTGATTATGGGCGATACTATTTGCTGCCCGACTTTACCGGTAAATGTCTGGCCGAACTCGTCGTCTTTCTGACGATGGCCCTCAAGCCTGTGCCCCAAAATCTCGTGGAAAAAGACGGCTGTCGCACGGTTTTTTAGGATAACGGGGCCGTGAAAAGGCTCCGCCACGGGGGCGTTTTGGAGGGTTTTTAATTCCTCTATAGATTTCAAAATATCTTCTTTGACTTTGGCGGGGGAAGGCATTTGGTCTAAGGAAAATCCGTCGTAAGACATAAAACGCTCCATCTCCATGCCGTCATTATTGCGCGTGGACAGAGAGTATGACAGCCGCGCCAAAAGCCTGCCTTTTTTTAATTTTGTCCCCTCGGAATTAACAAAATAAACATTGTTGGTCGACACCGATAAAGCCACGGAAGAAGAAAAAATAAAATCATAACCCTTAAAAAGCAGAGAATATTCGTTTAGCTGCCGCTCCCATTTATCTTCGTTTACAAAAGGCTTATTTACCGTTTCGTAATCCCGCGAAGGGGTAGAAAGCGGGGCGGAAAAATCGTCGGAATCATCGCTGCGTTCCGAGGCCGTTTGTGCATTAGTCTGCACTTTTAAGAAGCTTTCCTGCGCGGCTTTTACGGCTTTTTCCGTGTTAGTCCAAAGTATGGTTTGCAAAGCTTTAGGATTTTGCGCAAGCGGGGAATATTCGCCTTCAAAATACACCTCTGGGATAGAATCCGTGGATTTAAGCTGACGCGTATTATCCATTTGACGGCTGCCGACGCGCGCTTCCACCTCCAGATAATTGTTCCGCCCCGAGGTTCCAAAAGAAAGCGCGCCTAAGGTGGAAGATATATAGGAAGAATCCCATTGGGTAATTTGGTAAGAAAGAAAATATACCGGCGGGCGCGCTTTGGCAAGTTTCTTTACAGAGCGCTTTATCTCTTTTTCCATAACGTCCAGGACGGGGCAGGAAGCTTCGTCTTTAGGCGGCACAACCTGCTTTTTAAGCGCGGCGCAAAAACCCAGCGAAACCGCAAATAAACAGAGAATAAAACTTAATAAAACTTTTCTTGACAATTTTCCCATAAACCCCCCGCCGCGTCTTGGAGAAATAAAGGCCCGCCTGCGTATATATATAAAAGATTATAGCAAAACGCGCGGGCGCGTTGTTTGTGCCCGCGCGTCTGCAGTACGCGCAAAAAAGCAAAAAACTTCTTTATTTTTTCAAATCAAGCACTTTGTCTATAAGGCCGTATTCTTTTGCTTCCTGGGCCGACATATAATAATTGCGCTCGCTGTCCTGGCGTATTTTATCTTTCTTTTGTCCTGTATGGCGCGCAAGGATATCAAGAAGATGCTCTTTATTTTCGCGCAGTTCTTTGGCTTCAATTTCAATATCGGTAACCTGGCCGGAAATGCCGCCTCCCCAGATAAGCGGCTGGTGTATCATTATGCGCGAGTGCGGCAGCGCGTAGCGTTTGCCCTTTGAGCCGGCGGCCAGCAAAACGGCGCCAAAACTCATGGCCTGCCCCATGCAAATAGTCGTAATAGGCGCTTTTATATACTGCATAGTGTCGTAGATGGCAAGGCCGGCCGTCACAAGCCCGCCGGGAGAGTTAATATAGAGATTTATTTCCCTGGAAGGATCTTCTGCGTCAAGATAGAGCAGCTGGGCGATAATCATATTTGCCGCCTCTGTGCTTACCTCGCCCTCTCTTCCCCCTACAAAAATAATTCTGTCTTTGAGAAGCCTTGAAAAAATATCATAGCCTATATTTTTTTCTATTATGGTAGGTATTAACATTTGAGCCTCCTTTTATTCCTTACTTATTTTATCAAATTTATGCTAAACGGGCGCGCGGATATTAAGGCGCGCCGGCCGCATAATATAAGACGGCATTAAGACCGCCCCCGAACGCGGGACAAAATAAGCGCGGAAAATAGTAAAATATATATGTAATATTTTACCTTCAGGCGCGGCGGGGAGGACGCCTGAAAGGGATTTTACCTCCCGGAGGTACTTTTTATGCCGTTATGGATATTCAGGATATCAACTCTGATTGGTTTTCCTTTTTTGATGTACACTTTCGGGCCCAGAGATACTTACAGCATTCTCTTGGCTTTTTTAGCGGGCATTATTATAGTCTGCGGGGAATATTTCATACGCAGCCTTAAGCTGATAACGGTCATGGTGGGCATATTTGGCGCGCTGGCGGGTTATCTGCTTTTCTTCTTATGCGATTACGCAGTAATAAAAATGGACATCCCCCAGATAAGCGAACACTGGATATTTTTTAAGCCCGTGGCCGCAGCTTTTTTTACTATGCTGGCGGGATTTCTCAGTATTGCAAAAGTGTCCGAACTTGAGGGCATACGCAAAAAAGGCAGACATAATAAAATAGCCGATATCAGCGCGCTTATGGACGGCAGAATAGTAGATTTATGCGAAACGGGCTTTCTTAACGGCACAATAATACTGCCGCAGTTTGTGGTAGATAAACTTAACGTGCTTGCCAATTCAAAAGACCTCTTGGAAAAAGCCCGCGGCAGAAGAGGCCTTGATATCGTAACAAGATTAAGAGAGTTAAAAATAGTCCCCGTTAAAATCACCAGTAAAGAGCCGCACGGTAACACTCCCGCCGAACAAACGGTATCTGTGGCAAAACAGTTTAAGGGGGAAATTATTACGGTGGATTTTAATATCAATAAAGCCGCCGCGATTGAAGATATCCCCGTCCTAAATATAAGCGACCTAACGACCGCCCTGAAGCCCGTAGTGCTGCCGGGCGAAAGTATTTCCCTCTTTATTATGAAAGAAGGCAAAGAAAAAGAACAGGGCATTGCCTATCTTGACGACGGCACTATGGTGGTGGTTGAGGAAGGAAGAAAATGGATAGGCAAACGCGCCGAAGTGTCAGTCTATTCAATTTTGCAGACTTCCGCGGGAAGAATGATTTTCGCCAAAGTCAAACCTGCCCAGGAACAGTAACTTTTATTAAAACGCTAAAACGTAAAAAAATATTAAGACTGTTAACTACGGAAAATTTATGATAAAAGCATCGGCAATAATAGCGGCCGGCGGGACAGGCAAACGTATGGGCCGCCCCAAACAATTGCTGCCCCTTTGCGGCTCCAGCGTGCTGGAACGCACCTTGGACGCCTTTATAAGCTGCCGCTGTTTCAGACGCATTATAGTGGTTACGACCGAGCAAAATTTTAAGAAAATTGAAAAAATTAAAAGTAAATTCCCTAGTCTTATTTTTGCGCCGGCGGGCGCAACGCGTCTTGAGTCTGTCTTAAGCGGGCTTAAAGCCGCAGAGAACGAAAACGGGCTTATAGCCGTCCACGACGGCGCGCGCCCGCTCGTATGTCCCAAGGACATACGAGCCTGCCTTGAGGCGGCGCAAAAATACGGCGCGGCGGTTTTGGCGGTTGCGGTAAAGGACACCATTAAGCTTTCAAAGGACGGCAGGTTTATAGATAAAACCCTAAAACGCGCGCAGCTTTTTGCCGCGCAGACGCCGCAGTGCTACAGGGCCGACATCTTGAAAAAAGCTTTAGCCAAATACGGCAAATTAAAACAGGCGACCGACGAGTCGCAGCTAGTAGAAAAAACGGGCGTAAAAACGGTTTTGGTGCCCTCCTCTTACGCGAACATCAAAATCACCACGCCGGAGGATTTAATTACAGCGGAGGCTTTATGCAAGGCAATGGGCAGCAGGAAATTAAAGTAGGTTTCGGTTTTGACATACACCGCATGACTGAAGGCAGAAAACTTATTTTAGCCGGCGTTGAGATACCGCATTCCAAAGGGCTTTTGGGACACAGCGACGGCGACGTCGTCCTGCACGCCGCCTGTGACGCCGTCCTGGGCGCGCTGAGCGCGGGGGAAATAGGCGTTTTTTTCCCCCCTACGGACGTAAGCATCGCGGGAATATCAAGCAAAATAATAGCGCATAAAGTTTTAGAAATAGTAAAACAAAAAAATGCGCTGATAACACATTTGGATATAACGGTCGTCGCCGAAGAGCCTAAAATGCTTCCGCATTACGAAAAAATACGAAAAGCCTTAAATGAGATTTTCGCCTTAGGATATGAAAATATAAGCTTTAAGGCCAAAAGCCACGAGGGCCTGGGCGATATCGGCGCGGGCCGCGCTATGGCCTGCTACGCCGCGGCCACCTTAAAAGTGAGGATATAAAAATGACAAAAATTAAATTTTTACTGCCTTTGACCGCCGCCCTTATACTGGGCGCCTGCGGCGTTTACAGCGAAAAAAACTATAAAAAATACAGCGGCATAAGTTACGAGGAATATGACCGCCAAACAGCCAAAGACCAAGCCGCGCAAAGAGTTGAACCGCTTGAAGAAAACGTAAATCAAAACGATATTGACGCCCCGGAGCCTTCAGGCGAAAACCTTAATATTGAAGAGGAAATAATTGAAAGCAGCAACAGTTCCTACGGCGAAGCGGCCGTGGTGATGGCTTCCAAAAAAATATCTCTTGGCAAAGACGCCTCCTATCAGGATATGCAAACCTTCCAAACCGCCCTTGACGAAGCTTATAAAGCCGCTTTACAAAAGTACCGCGCGGCGGGTTTTACTTACGCAATGTCCCCGGTGGGAACGGTAAACCCGCTGTCCCTGCTGGACGTACAATGCCTTCTAAGCGAAAGTTACGCAACGGCAAAAGGAAAGGAAGTATGCGATTTCTTCTTCTCTGAAATACCGCTTCGTCTTGAAGAGTTAAAACTTAAAAACGCGGCTGCGCAATGATAAAGATTTATAACACCAAAACCAGAAGAAAAGATATTTTTGAGCCTCTCAAAGAAGGCTGCCTGAACATATACTGCTGCGGGCCTACGGTTTATAACTACGCTCACATAGGCAATTTAAGAACTTATATTTTTGAAGACGCTTTAATACGCGTTTTGCGCGCAAGCTATAAAGTAAAGCACGTCATGAACGTTACCGACGTGGGACATTTAACCTCCGACGCCGACAGCGGCGAAGATAAAATGGAGCTCGGCTCAAAAAGAGAAGGCAGAAGCGCAAAAGAAATAGCGCTCTTCTACGAAAATAAATTTTTTGAGGATTTTGACGCTCTTAACTGTAAACGCCCCGACGTTACCGCGCGCGCAACCGAGCATATCAAAGAAATGAAAGACCTCATTTCTACGCTTGAGGAAAAGGGCTACACCTACAAAACCTCCGACGGTATTTACTATGACACGTCAAAATTTGAAAACTACCACGCGTTGGTAGGCACGCGTCATATTGAAGGCTTGAAAACCGGCGCGCGTATTGAGTTCAGCGAAGAAAAAAGAAACCCCAGCGACTTCGCTTTATGGAAATTTTCCCCAAAAGATAAAACCCGCCAAATGCAATGGGACAGCAAATGGGGCGTAGGTTTCCCCGGGTGGCATATAGAATGCTCCGCCATGGCAATGCGCTATCTGGGCCCGACGCTTGACATCCACTGCGGCGGGGTGGACCACGTCGCCATACACCACACCAACGAAACCGCCCAAAGCGAGGCCGCCACAGGCAAACCCTACGTGCGCTTTTGGGTACACGGAGAGTTTTTGGTGCTCCCCGAAGGCAAAATGTCTAAATCCGAAGGCGGCTTCGTTACTTTGGACACTCTTAAACAAAAGGGCTACAGCCCGCTTGACTACCGCTACCTGTGCCTAAGCGCCCATTACAGGACGCAGCTGGAATTTTCTTACGAGGCGCTTTCTTTTGCGCGCGCTTCCCTTGCGGGGTTAAAAGAAAGAATATCCGCCGTAAAAGAACTGGCAAAGACCGAGGCAAAAACAAGCAATGCGCCTGCGCTTGAAGAAGCAAAAAAAGCTTTTCTTGACGCCCTGCAGGATGATCTTAACACCGCAAAGGCCTTAGCCGTTTTATGGGATTTTATAAAAAGCGCCGAGAGAGCGCAGGATAAAATTTCCTTCCTTAAATATGCAGACGAATTTTTGGGGTTATCGCTTCTTGAAGATAAAACGCCCTCCGCGCTTCCCGAGGGCGCAAAGGAACTGCTTGAGCTGCGCGCAAAAGCGCGCGCGGAAAAAGATTTCAAAACCTCAGACGAGCTTCGCGCCAAACTTGAAGCTTTGGGCGTTATTATAAAAGATACCAAAGAGGGCGTTACCTGGCGGCTTAAATAAAACCTTGTAAAAGTCCAAAGAAAAACTAAAAAGCGGGCGTCATATTGCCGATATTAAAAACGGCGTCTGTCTTTATCTGCGCTTTCACGCCAAACATCTTTTCGCGGCAGGCGGGATTTGTTTCTTTCACCGGATCATAAAAGGCTAAATTATAATTTTCAGCGATATTTTTAAGCGGTCTGTACGCGGGAAGAAAAACCTCCGCCGCGCCGCTGCGTTTTGCCTCTTGCAAAATGGCCCGCCTGCTTAAAGACTGGCAGTGCAAATTGTAATAAGGATACATAAAAGGCAAAGCAAAAGCCGCCGCACCGCTAAAGGCAACAAGCGCAGCCCACCTGATAAAAGGCTTGCCGTAAGTTTCTTTAAGATACGAAAGCAGCAAAACAAAACTTATATTATTCACCGCCGTCGCGCTGTATAAAGACCGCTCCGGCGCGGGCGCAAAAGCCAAGGCGCCAAAGAGCATTAAAGAAACCGCAAAGCAAAATAAAAACAGGCGTACGGAAGGTTTTTTTAACTCTCCAAAACCCTTCTGCCAGACGGATAAACTAAAACCGAAAACCATAACAAGCGGCAGACAAAGGGTAATGCGCAGATAATCGTTTGCCTCGGCAAAATGCCAAAATAATTTTTGCGAAAAAGTAGACTGCGCAAAAAATTTGTAGGATAAATCTCCGCTTTTTACTATATTTGCCGGAGCGCAGAATAAAAATAAAAGACCGCATATTATGCCCCCCGCAATAAAAATATAATAAGACGGAATTACTGCTTTTATCCTCATAAAATAAA